>JANMDS010000200.1:0-10206 GCA_031376405.1 Betaproteobacteria bacterium | reverse complement strand
TCCCCGCGGGCGTGCTGCTGGCAGAACGCAAGTAAGTCTGATTCGATTCATAGTCGCATGTCGCAGGAGGAAGAATATCAGAGCGGGGCGGAGGTGATGGCAGTTGTCTGAACTCAGCAGTCTCTATTTCTACGCCGGCGTTAATTCGATTCAGTACCGAATTCGCCAATCCAAAACTAGCATCCGATTGCAGCAGTGAATCAATATGCAGCTCAAACCAAAGCGTCAAATCATCAAGCTCCCGCCCTTCGCGCCGCTCTCCGCACGCCTTCTCCGCCTTTAACTCCTCGGGCGGGCGGGCGAAGAGCGGTTTGATCGTCATGCCGTGCTTGGCGATTACGTCGTTGATTTGATCGAGCTTCAATTTCTTGTTGCCCGATTGGAGCACACCGTTTACCAGCGTGATGTCCGCACCCTCAACAAACTTAATGTCCACAATGCCTGCGTGAAAGTCTTTGTTAAAAGCAAAGTCTTTCAGCTTTTGGTGGGGTTTGCGCGGTTTCGGAGGTTGCGTAACTTTCGGTAGTTTGGATTCGTTGCCGTTTGGTGACTTAAGCGAAATGCTCCCTGCCTCCATGAAGCGGCGGGTTTGCTCGTCAACCTTGCTTTGCGACTCTTCGTCTTCAAGTTCGCAAATAGTTTTAAATGCTTTTGGAGTATCTTTGCTGGGCACGTTGGTCGCGGCCCACGTTTGTTCGACACCCAACATCAAGACTACAGGAAAGAGCCACATTCTCAAACGTTGGAGCGTAATTGCGGATAAGATATTCATACTTGACTGGGCAGCGGCTTACTGCGAAACGAGGCTGAAGGTGAGAATCTCGTCATGTGGAGCGCAGGCAGGGTTGCCGGGCACGATGTTCAAGTGAACGGTGGTCTTCAATGCAAAAGCAGTGAGCAAGAAGGTACGCGCCTCGTTATAGTCCCCCCTATTTATCGGAATGGAATACCACTGACCATTGGACATATTTACGAACAAACACGGTCGGCTATCCGGTGTATTGATTTGTTTTACTGTGAGGTTGAAAATTGTTGAGCCCAATGGTAGCGTCACTAACGCCAATGCAACTACGACAAGCGAGCGAATCGTAAACAGAACTTTCATATATTTCCCCTTTTGAGTAATTTGAAAACCGAAATAACTGTATACCCCCCCCGCATAAAAAAACAACTACTAGAACTGGTAGTAGATTTGCGTTTCGTTATGTGTTGGGTGTGGGTTCAGCACCCCTCAGGATCGGCAAATGAGATCGACTCTTTGCGTGTGAGAAGGCTTTTCGCTGAAATACGACAGCGCAAAGGAAGGAGCGCTTTTTTCAGGAGATAAATCTCAAAAAGTGCCTTTTTTACGCCGCAGGTATTTAAACGTTTTGCAATCCTAGAACTCCATATATACTGTATTCATGTACAGCATTAAATCGGATTTCAATCCTCCCGCTTCCTCCTCTCAAGCCCAGCCTAGCGCTTGGCCAGCGCTTGATCGTTGCTTAGGCGGCGGCTGGCTTACTGGGGAGTGGCATGAGCTGTTGGGTGCGGGGTTTGGGGTGGGGGAGTTTTCGGTGCTCTTGCCGCTCTTGGCTTCGGCTACGGCGCGGCGGGCGCGGGTGGCGCTCATTCACCCGCCGTATCAGCCGTATGCGCCGGCGTTGTGTGCGGCGGGCGTGGCGCTTAGCGATGTGATTGTGATTGAGCCTAAAACTTCGCAGGCGGCGTGTTGGGCGGCGGAGCATTGTTTGCGCGCGTTGAATGGCGGCGTGGTGGTGGTGTGGACGCAGGAGACGCAGCTTTTGGGCGACGTGATGTTGCGCCGTTTGCGCAAGGCCGCGCAAGTGGGCCGTTGCGTAGGCATTGCTCTGCGCCCGGCGCGCGCGGAAAATTGCCCTTCGCCTGCGGGCGTGAGGCTGCGCTATGAGAGTACAGATGAGGGCATTGCGCTTACCTGCGTGAAGCGGCGGTACAACGCCTATGAAACCCAGCGCGAGGAGACCACTGCGCACATTGCATTGCCGTTGCTCAATACCCAGCCAGAAAAGTTGCCGCTTTTTTTGCATAGTGCGTTACCAACGCAATGAAGGCCAATGAAATTTTGGCACGTAAGCCTCCCTCCAGCAGGGGGAGGTTGGGAGGGGGGATTGGTGGCTGCGCGTATGGGTATGCGTGTGCGAGCGATAACGTGCCCCCACCCCAATCCTCCCCCGCTGGGGGAGGGAGCGCGCACGTTTTACGCACTATTGCTTACGCGTGATATCGCATCATGCAATGGTTCGCTCTTTTCGCACCCGAATTGCCTTTGCTCGCAGCGTTAGGCGGTGATGGAATCAATACTGCGCTCGCTCAATCGCCCGTAGTAGTGAGCGATGGCTCCGAGACGAGACCCACCTTGCGCGCCTGCAATGTGGCTGCAACCAACGAAGGGGTGTTACCCAGCATGGGCGTGGGGCAGGCGCGGGCGTTGTGTCACACGCTCACTGTCTTGCCCCGGCAATGCGCAGTAGAAGATGATTTACTGCGCGCAATAGCCACGCTCGCGTTGCAGTTCACCCCGATGGTGTGCATCGAGCCTGACCGAGAGCGGCATTGCGTGGTGTTGGAAGTGGAAGCAAGCGTGAAGCTCTTTGGGGGCTTGCGCGCGCTCGCGCAAAGTTTGAGCGCCCAGCTAGCCGCGAGCGCGCAGCGGGCGCGTTTCGGGCCTGTGTATGTGGGGCTCGCGCCTACGCCGCTTGCAGCCGAGTTGCTGGCGCGGCTGCGCGCGAGTGGGGCGCGCAGCATTGTGTGTTTGCCCCATCAAAATATGGTGAATGCGATGGCCCATGTGCCCATTACGCTGGTGCCATGGTTAGCCCAACACCTGAGCGCGCTGCACACGCTGGGCTTGCATTCGCTGCGTGAAGTGATCGCCTTGCCGCGCGAAGGCTTTGCCAAGCGCTTCGGCGCTGAGGTGCTCACACGCATTGATCGTTGTGTCGGGCGCGCGCCCGATCCGCGCCTGGCGTATGTGCCGCCAGCGCACTGGCGCACGCGCGTGGATTGCATCACCGCGCTGGAAGAAGGCCCGCATTTGCTCGTAGGCATTGAGCAAACGCTCGCCGCGCTCCACGATTGGCTGCGCGCCCGCGCGAGCGGCACGCGTGCTTTCACGCTTACACTCGTGCACAGCCGCGAGCGGAAAAGCGACTATCCCGTTACGCTTTCTGAGTTGAGCTGCGATCCATCGCGTTGGCGCGTGCTCTTGGTGGAGCATTTTCAAAGGCGCGCGGTGGGCGAGGCGGTGCACGCGATCATTTTGGAGTGCACCCAGCCTGAGCCGCTGGCGGGCGATAACAAAACCTTGTTTACCCAGAGCGAAACCAGCGACCCCGATTGGGGAAAACTCATTGATAGGCTACACGCGCGCTTGGGCGCGCGAGCCGTGTATGGTTTGCGCTTGGGGGCGGACCATCGGCCAGAGCTTGCGAGCGCGCAGCAGAGCGTAAATGAAGAATACCTGCGGCGTAAAACAGGCCTTTTTTCAACATTATCTCCCGAAAAAAGCGCTCCCAGGCCCAACTTTTTATTGCCCCGCCCGCGCGCACTTTTTCTGCGCGATGGCGCGCCCAGCTACCACGGCCCACTCACGCTTCTAAGTCCGCCCGAGCGCATCCAAAGCGGCTGGTGGGATGACGCGCCCGTGGAGCGGGATTATTTTTTAGCCCGCAATGAAGAAGGCACGCTGTGTTGGATTTTCCGCGCGTTGAACGAGCCGGGCAATTGGTATTTACATGGTTTTTTCGCGTAGTAAACAATCATGCAACTACACTACGCCGAACTTTTCTGCCTCACCAACTTCTCTTTTCTCAAAGCCGCCTCACACCCAGAAGAGTGCGTTGAGCGCGCCGCCGCGCTCGGCTACCGTGCCATTGCCATTACCGATGAATGCAGCGTAGCCGGCGTGGTGCGCGCGCACATGGCAGCGAAGAAGCACAAAATCGCGCTGATCGTCGGCACGCATATTTGGATCGAAGATTTAGGCGCAACGCTTATCCTTCTCGCACACGCGCGCGAAGGCTACGGCGATCTGTGTGCCGCCATTTCCCGCGCCCGTAACCGCTCAAAGAAAGGTGAATATCACGCGCTCAAAAGTGATTTTGAAAACTTAGGCAATTGCTCAGCAATATTGCATTGCGCGCTCGCAACCGAAGCAAGCACCGTCGCATGGTTAAAAAAAACGTTTGGTCAACACGCCGCACTCGGTGTTGCGCTCCATCGGCACGCCCATGAAGATACGCTCATCGCCCATGCTGAAACGCTCGGAGCGGCTCACGCTGTGCCCCGCGTGGCGCTGGGGGCGGTGCGCTTTCACGTACGTGCACGCAAAGCCGCGCACGATGTACTTACCGCCATTCGCTTGAAAAAACCATTGAGCGAATGTGGCGCAGAAGTGTTGCAAAACAGCGAGCCCCATTTGCGCACGCGCGAGCGCATTGCCGCGCTCTATCCGCTGCAATGGATTATGCATAGCGCTGAAATCGCCGCACGCTGCACCTTCGATTTAAAAACCTTAGCCTACGAATATCCGCGCGAAATTGTGCCCGAAGCGTACACCCCCGCTACCTGGTTGCGCGCGTGCACGCAAGCGGGCGCGCAGGTGCGTTATCCGCATGGTGTGCCAGCAAAGGTGCAAGCCTTAATCGAACACGAATTAACGCTCGTCGCCGAGCTGAAAGTAGAAGCGTTTTTCTTAACGGTATACGACGTGGTGAAGTTCGCCCGCAGCAAACATATTTTGTGCCAAGGTCGTGGCTCGGCGGCAAACTCTGCGGTGTGTTTTTGCTTAGGCATCACCGAGGTAGATCCTGATCGCACAACGGTTTTGTTCGAGCGCTTCATGAGCAAAGAGCGCGATGAGCCACCCGATATTGATGTAGATTTCGAACACGAGCGGCGCGAAGAAGTGATGCAATATATCTACCAAAAATACGGTCGCCACCGGGCCGCGCTCGCCGCTGCGGTAAACATGTATCGCACCAAATCGGCCTTGCGCGATTGTGGCAAAGCGCTCGGCTTATCGCTCGATCAGGTCGATAGGCTCTCGGGCGTAATCGCTTGGTGGGATGGCGCGGGCATCAAACCCGAGCGCTTGCTCGAAGCAGGGTTTGATCCGCTCAACGCCCGCTTACGCAAAGTGTTGCTCATGGCCCACACGCTGCGTGGCTTCCCGCGCCATCTTTCGCAACATTCGGGCGGCTTCGTGATTGCGCGCGATGATTTAACGCGGCTCGTGCCCGTAGAAAACGCCGCGATGCCGGATCGCACCGTGATTCAATGGGACAAAGATGATCTCGAAGCGCTCGGACTATTAAAAGTAGACGTACTCGCACTAGGCGTGCTCACCGCCATTCGCAAGGCCTTTGATTTGGTGAACGGCTGGAGAAATCAAATACCAATTCCCTCCCCCAGCGGGGGAGGGCTAGGGTGGGGGGGGAACGTCACGAAGGCATTGACCGTAGCCGACATCAAAGAAGGTGATGATGCCACCTACGACATGATTTGCAAAGCCGATACGCTAGGTGTATTCCAAATTGAAAGCCGGGCGCAAATGGCCATGTTGCCTCGGCTGCGTCCGCGCTGCTTTTACGATTTGGTGATCGAAGTCGCCCTCATACGCCCCGGCCCTATTACGGGCGGCATGGTGCATCCTTACCTGCGGCGCAGAAGTGGTTTAGAAAAAGTGAGCTACCCATCTGCCGCAGTAGAAAAAGTATTGGAGCGTACGTTGGGCGTATCCATCTTCCAAGAGCAAGTCATGCAATTGGCCGTGGTGGCTGCAGGCTTCACTGCGGGAGAGGCCGATCAATTGCGCAGGGCAATGGCCGCATGGAAAAAGAAAGGTGGCCTAGAGCCTTTTCAGAAAAAACTGATTGAAGGCATGACCGCGCGCGGCTACGCCCAAGAATACGCCGAGCAAATCTACGCCCAGATTTGCGGCTTTGGCGAATATGGTTTTCCTGAGAGCCACGCCGCGAGCTTCGCCTTGCTGGCCTATCAATCGGCATGGCTCAAATGCCATTACCCTGCCGCCTACGCCGCCGCGCTCATCAACAGCCAGCCAATGGGCTTTTACACGCCCTCGCAAATCGTGCAAGATGCTGCGCGACACAGCGTGCGTGTGTTGCCGGTGGATGTGTGTGTGAGCGGTTGGAATTGCACGTTAGAAAAAATAGCCGATACAGAAAATCCTGCGCTGCGTTTAGGCTTGCGCTTGGTAAAAGGTTTGAACGAAGAGGCCGCGCTGCACATCGAAGATGCCCGCAGCCAACAAGCCTTCACAAGCGTAGACGATCTCGCGCAACGCGCAGCGCTCAACGCACTTACGCTCGTAGCGCTCAGCCGCGCCGATGCACTCGCCACCCTTGCAGGCCACCGTCGCAAAGCCTATTGGGAAACGCTGGGCTACGAACGCGATAGTGGATTAGTACGAAAAAAGGAAGCCGTTTCCACGCCGCAATTTGAACTCCCACCCGCGCAAATCGGGCAAGAGGTGATAGCCGATTATCAATCCACAGGGCTCACGCTGCGCGCCCATCCGCTCTTACTCATGCGCGCGCAATTGAACAAACAACGCATCTTGCGCGCGCAAGATTTGGTCAACGCTCGTGACCACCAAATCGTGCGCGTCAGCGGCTTAGTTACCTGTCGGCAACGCCCCGAAACTGCGAAGGGCGTTACGTTCGTAACCCTCGAAGACGAAACCGGCATGATGAATATCGTGGTGTGGACAAAGCTTGGAGAGCTGCAGCGCAACGTATTGCTGCAAGCCCAACTCATGACCGTGTTTGGCCACATCGAATGCGAAAGTGGCGTGATCCACGTCATCGCCGGGCGGCTGCGGGATGATTCGGCAATGTTGGCAGGCTTGAGTGTACGCAGCCGAAATTTTCATTGACTTTCGTAGCCAAAAAACCATGCAGTACCTGCGGCGCAAAATAGCCACTTTTGCGGCACTATCTCCTAAATAATACGTGTTTTATGCCACCTGTTTTTGAGCTAAATGCTTAAGCCACCTAAACTTCAACAATGACAACTCCCGCTCCACACATTCTCATTCTCGGCTGCGGTTTCGGCGGGCTGTGGGCTACGCGCGCTTTGGCGAAAGCAGGCGCGCGGGTGACGGTGGTGGATCGCACCAACCACCATTTGTTTCAACCGCTGCTCTATCAGGTGGCCACTGCGGGTTTGCCCGGGCCATCGGTAGCTGCGCCTATCAGAGCCATTGTGCGCGACTACAAAAATGTAACCGTACTAATGGATGAAGCCACTCGGATTGATGCGCCAACGAAGCAGGTTTACTTTGCCAACGGCGATCCGATTGCATACGATGCGTTAATCGTTGCAGCCGGTGCGACCCATAGCTATTTTGGCAACGACCACTGGGCCGCGCACGCGCCAGGCCTGAAAACGATGGACGACGCCCAAGAAATTCGCCGCCGCATCCTCACTGCGTTTGAAAACGCTGAGCGCACGCACGATCTTACCGAGCGCTCTGCTTGGCTCACGTTCGTTGTGATCGGCGCAGGCGCGACAGGAGTGGAGATGGCGGGCACGCTCGCGGAAATTGCACGGCACACCCTGGCCGAGGAGTTTCGCAACATCAATTCTCGCGACGCAAAAATAATTTTGCTCGAAGGCGGACCAAGCGTGCTGGCCGCCTTCCCCGATGATTTACGTGAAAAAGCGCGCGCGCAGCTCACCCGCCTTGGCGTCGAGGTTCGCACCGGCGCGCTGGTTACAGCAATTGACGAAACGGGCTGCGCGCTCAACGATGCGCACATCGCCGCACGCACAGTGATTTGGGCTGCAGGCGTAAAAGCCTCGCCCCTTGGCGCATCGCTCGGCGCGCCGCTTGATCGGGCAGGGCGCGTCATTGTGCGGCAAGATTTGAGCGTACCGGATTGCGCGAATGTGTTTGTAATTGGGGATTTAGCCGCTGTTGAATCTGATGGCAAGCCTGTGCCCGGCGTGAGCCCCGCTGCGAAACAAATGGGCGCGCTCGCCGCCCACAATGCCTTGGCCACGTTAGCAGGCGCGCCTACAAAAGAATTTCACTATGCCGATTACGGTAGCCTCGCCACCATCGGCCGCAACGCAGCTATTGTGTGGCTCGGCCGCTTCAAACTCTCCGGCACGCCCGCGTGGCTTTTCTGGCTCTTTGTGCATATATTTTTCCTCATCGGATTTCGCAACCGCTTCGTCGTCATGCTCGATTGGATGTGGGCGCATTTCTCGTTCCAACGCTCTGCGCGCATCGTGTTGGGTGCGGATGAGAGAGAAAAAAAGTAGCAATAACTGCGGCGTAAATGCAGTATTACCTAGGAGATATCCTCGGTGGATTCACACACGAAACGTAAAACGATTAACGCTGACAGCAATGGTTTACGGGCCCGGTAAAGCCAAAGGTTTTACGGGCACTGGCGTTGATCTGATCTTGGAACTGTTTTACTTATTGCGCTTTGATGTATTTGAACGACTCCTTCATGGGGAATCGCCGACTCACAAAGCTGTTGAAGTTCTCGCGCGATCCACGTTGTCAACTAGCATAAGACTTGGAAAAGTAAATCGTACTGGCTAGCTTCGTATCGATGTAGGCGTGCTCGGCAAACTCTATTCCGAGCGTCAGAGGTGAGCGTTTTGACTACCCTCCCGCGATGGGTGAGTCTCTTTACGATGGCGCGGCTAAGTCGGTAGGCGGTGCGGGCGGCCACAATGCCGATGATCCCAAATCGCGTTTTACGCTGAACCGGTGTGATGCACACATCGGTTCTTTTGCTGCCGACCATCGTGTCGCACTCCCAGCGTCCGATCTGGGCTATGTGCTCAATGAGTGCGGGGCGTTGGCCAATATTTTCATTTTCGCTGGGGAGTTGGTGGCTCAGGGCTTTGTTTGACTTGCAGGTCGGGAGGCTCAGAATAGTTCTTCATCCTCAGAATCCCGCCCGCCTTGCGGTTTTGTCAAAGTTGTATTTCATGCGTGAATCCATACACTTAAAAGTGTGCAATCAATGCAAATTAGGCTATGTCCTACAACCGAGTCGACTACGCAGGACTATCATCTATGAACATTTCTAAGAAAACTAGGTTGTGAAAATTAACACCTACCTCATTGAAGATAACGCACTTATTCGTGAGAATTTGACAGCGACTTTGCAGGAGCTCTCTGAGGTCAGAATTCTGGCGTATGCTGATACCGAGGCAGAGGGCGTTGCGCTTATAGAGCGTTCGTGCAATTGGCAGTTGGTAATTGTTGATTTATTTTTGCGCGTGGGCAGCGGGATCGATATTGTGGCCGCGCTTGCAAACCGTAAGCGTTCGCAAAAAGTGGTGGTGCTAACCAACTACGCAACCTTGGAAGTGCGCCGCCGCTGTTTAGCGCTGGGCGCTGATGCGGTATTCGATAAATCCACTGAGCTCGAGGGACTTATTGATTTTTGCATCGCAATGCCAGGCGATGAGGTGGTTGCTTAGCCTACGCTTAATCGATCAAACCATTTTTGAGCGCGTAATAAGTTAGATCACTATTTGAGGTGAGCGTCATTTTTTCCAACAGTCGGGTGCGATACGTGCTCACTGTTTTTACGCTGAGAGCCATATGCTGCGCAATCACACCCACTGCTTCACCCTTGGCAAGCCGCATAAAAACTTGCAGCTCTCGATCAGACAGGTGGGTGTGCGGGGGCGCGTCATCGTTATTTCCCATTTGGGCTGCCAAAAGCTCAGCCACGGCTGCGCTGATGTAGCGTCGGCCGCTGGCCAGAGTTTGAATCGCTTTAACGATTTCTGCAGGCTCGCAGGCTTTATTCAAGTAGCCTTGCGCGCCTTTGCGAATCAAACTCAACGCGTAATGCGCTTCAGAAAAGCCACTCAAGACCAAAATGGCCATATCGGGTGCGCGCGCTTGCAAGCTCGCCATCACCTCAATCCCCGATTTGCCGGGCATGGACACATCGAGCAGCAGCACATCGGGTGGGCTGCGGCGCACCATATCAAGGGCCTCGCCTCCGTTAGCCGCTTCGCCAATAATTTCGATATCCGCGTGGTCGGCGATAAAGGCTTTAAGACCATTGCGCACAACGGCGTGATCGTCCACGATGCCTACTCTAATCATAATTTTGCCTCGCTTCGCTCATCTCATAGCAGTCTAGCAGGGTATCTGAGCAGCGCATTCCCCCCAAT
>JANMDS010000317.1:0-19366 GCA_031376405.1 Betaproteobacteria bacterium | reverse complement strand
CACCAGCCACCCAAGCCAGTGCAGATCAGTTTGTCGCGCAAGCTCGGCAGCTTGCTGGCGAAGACCTGAAGTTCCTCATGCCCATCTGCAATCCTCAGCCGGCAGTGCGAGCGACACCAAGCGCGACGATGGACGAGGGTTTGGCAAAACTAATCAATCAACCTGCCCCAGCGCCGGGGCAGGCCTTCGATAACCTTTACTACGTGGGCTCAGCCTGGGTGAGTGCTTGGGTGCTCAAGACCAGTGAGGGTCTGATCCTTATCGACGCATTGAACAACACCAAGGAGGCGGTCGAGCTGATCGAGGGAGGCATGCGCCGCTTGGGATTAGATCCGGCACAGATCCGCTACGTGCTGGTCACCCATGGTCACGGTGACCATTATGGCGGTGCCCAAATGATCGCTGATCGCTACCGCGCACGTGTCGTGGCCAGTGAAATTGATTGGAAGATGATGGAAACTGGTCTAGAGTTCGACTCGAAACTTTGGGATCGTCCGCCCAAGCGTGACATCGCTGTGCACGATGGCGGCACGCTTACCCTGGGCGACACGACGATTCGTTTCATTGTCACACCAGGCCATACCTTAGGGACGATCTCGCCGGTGTTTGACGTTCACCAGGGCAATAAAGTACACAAGGCCATGATTTGGGGCGGAACCGCATTTAATTTCGGGCGGGACATGCCGCGTCTAGATGGTTACATTGAGCAAACGGAGCGTATGCGCAAGCTCTCGGCGGAATTAGGGATCGATGTGCCTTTGAGTAACCACCCTACCTACGATGGCACCGTCGCCAAGCTCAAGACTCGGGCTAGTGCCCCCGACGGCCCCAATCCCTTTGTTAGCGGGCAGCCGGTGGTGGATCGCGCGATGCGTGTGCTCAATACCTGCGCGCGTGCGCAAAGGGTTCGCTTTCAGATGATGGCGGATCGTGGCGCGAGTCAATACCATGCTTCAGTGGGTTCAGGGCTAGAGAGCCCCGTTGAGCTAGGGTCTCATCAGTTCGTCGAGGCTAGACCGAGCCTGTTCCCCTTCAGTGCCGTGGATCACAACCATGACGGTTTGTTTGCTCACCCGCACGCTAGTCACGCCGTAGGCTCTTGACTGTTGAGAATGATGAGAGCGAGCGACCCCCGCCTTGGCTCAACGAAATTGGGCGCCCAAAAATCACGCGGCGGCTGCCCTCAGTGCTCACGCCCAGCGAAATCGCTGCGACCTTTGCGCACATGGATGGCGTGAGCTTGCTCATTTCGCAATTGCTCTATGGCACGGGCATGCGCATTTTGGAAGGGCTGCGCGTGCGGGTAAAAGATGTAGATTTCGAGCGTGGCGTGATTATCGTTCGTGAAGCGAAGGGCGGTAAAGATCGCGTGGTGATGTTGCCGCAAACGTTGCGTGCACCGCTGCATGTGCAGCTCAATGCAGCCAAGCAATTGTGGCAGCTAGATCGAAATACCAGCGTGCCCGGCGTGGAGATGCCAGATGCGCTAGCGCGCAAGTATCCGCGTGCGAACGAATCGTGCGCTTGGCATTGGGTGTTTCCGCAGACGCAGCTCGCGCTTGATCCAAGCACGGGCGTGCGCAGGCGGCATCACTATTTCCCAGAAACATATCGTCGTGCCATGGCGAAAGCGCTCAAGCTTGCCGGAGTGATCAAGCCTGCCAGCCCGCATACTCTGCGGTCTTCATTTGCTACCCATTTGCTACAGAGCGGGGCAGACATACGCACGGTTTAAACGCTACTTGGGCATGCCGATGTTTCTACCACGATGATCTACACGCATGTGGCGCAGTTACCCGTTGGCGTTTCAAGCCCGCTTGATCACCTACTCGAGCGCGCGCGCAGCCGTGATAAGCGAGTGGCAAACGATGCTATCGCGCAGATGCCCGCCTAAGTGCGTTGGCCCGTGCGTTAGATCGTGCGTGAGATCTTAGCAATTGATTTCGCGCACGCTTGGATACACTAGTAGCACACAAAATTTCTGCGAGTGTCTAGTTTTGTTTGCCCCAACGCTACGACTCGCGCCCACCACTATCCATGACATTCCTCGACCAATACATCGATCAGCATTTCGCTACGCAAACCAAGCTTTTGCAAGAACTCGTGCGCATTCCCACGGACACGCCGCCGGGGAATAACGCGCCGCACGCGGAGATTACGGCGAAATTATTGGAGGCGATGGGCTATACCGTGGAGCGCTACGCGATTCCCGAAGCAGAAGTAAAAGCCTACGGCATGCAGTCGATCACCAATTTGATCGTGCGCCATACGTTTTCAAAAGAGGGTCCGATCATCGCGCTGAACGCCCACGGCGACGTGGTGCCGCCAGGCGAGGGCTGGACGACCGACCCCTACGGCGGAGACATTAAAGAGGGCAAGCTTTACGGGCGCGCGTCGGCCGCTTCAAAGTCAGATTTCACCACTTACATCAGCGCGCTCAATGCCTTGCGCGAGCTGCATCAGAAGCTGCCACTTAAAGGCACGGTGGAGCTACATTTCACTTACGATGAAGAGTTTGGCGGCGAGCTAGGGCCGGGCTGGTTGCTCAAAAATGGATTGACGAAACCTGATTTTTTAATTGCGGCGGGCTTTTCATACGCGGTGATCACCGCGCACAACGGCGCGCTGCATTTGGAAATTACCGTACACGGCCGTGGCGCGCACGTGGCTGAGCAAAGCTCTGGCGTAGATGCATTGCGCGCGGCCCACGGCATCATGGGTGTGCTCTATCAATTGAGCGATACGCTGGCGCAATCCACCTCTCAAATCGAGGGTATTGGCTCACCAAAATTAAATATCGGCACGATTGCAGGTGGCACGAACACCAACGTGGTGCCCGATAAAGTGGTGTTGAAAATTGATCGGCGCATGATCCCCGAAGAAGATCCGATTGAGATTGAAGCCCATTTGCGCAAGCTCATTACCAAAGCCGCTGAGCAATTCCCCGATATCAAAATCGAGATTAAAACGCTGCTCCTTGCCCGCGCCTTCACGCCCATCCCCGGTCATGAAAAATTGGCCGCCGCGCTTTGCGCCGAAGCCACGCGCGTGTTCGGCGAGCCGATCCCCGCGAAAGGCACTGGGCTCTACACCGATGCGCGGCTCTACGCCGAAGCGGGCGTTCCAGGCGTGCTCTACGGCGCAGGCCCGCGCACGATTTTGGAAGCGAATGCCAAGCGCGCGGACGAGAACGTAGCGCTAGAAGATTTGCGGCGGGCGACGAAAGTAGTGGCGAACGCGGTGGCGGGGATGTTGGCTTAAAAATGGGATACACCTGCGGGTGACCTCTGCGCAACTGCAAATCCATAAAAACTACCTGTGATTGCGTCATTCCGACGAAGGTCGGTATCCAATTTTGCGTCGTAAAAAAACGCCTAAAGATTGCGCTTTCGAATGGAATTGGACCACGGCCTTCCTCGGGGCGACAATTCATTAGTGGTGCAGAGGTCTCTGCAGCACAAAAACGGCACTTTTTGGAAGATATCTCCTAAAAATTGCCGTTTTTACGCCGCAGGTATTTAAGCTTGCGCGCGATGCAGCATGCAACCCGCCGTAGCCATCGTTGCCCGCAATATCGTGCCGCTGGCCGATTCTGTGCAGTAGAGCGTTTTATTCTCTACGCCACCGAAGGCGAGGTTGGTAATTGAGTTTCCGCCTGGTGGGCATCGCAACACATCAACGGGCTGGGCGTGGGCATCAAGCACCCACACGATGCCGATGCCTACGTTGGCGATCAACAATTCGCCGCACACATTCATTGCCAACCCGTCGGGGCCGCTGGGGCCAGCGGAGGTAAAAAATTGGCCAACTTTGCTGAGGCTGCCATCGCGCTGCAACGGGCCGCGCCAAACGCAATTGCCGCGCGTGGCCGCGACGTAGAGCATATTTTCATCCGACGAAAGTACGATGCCGTTTGGGCTGGGCACGTTATCGAGCAGGCAATCAAGAGCGCCCGATGCGCGCAGGCGATACACGCGGCCACTCGGGTCGTGCAGCCCCGTTTGCCCTTGATCGGTGAAGTAAAGATTACCCGCGCGGTCAAACACCAAATCGTTGATGCCTTTGAATCGCTCGCTATTTCGGCGAACTAAAAACGGAGAAACATTGCCGCTGTGCACATCGAGCAGCATCAATCCATTTTTGTAATCGGTAATGAGTAGTTCGCGTTCGTTTCTAAATTTCATCCCGTTCGGCTCACCATCGTATTCGCAAATGAGCGTCCACACCCCGCGCGCATCAATGCGAAAAACGCGACCAAACGGAATATCGGTCACATATAAATTGCCTGCTTCATCAAACACGGGGCCTTCAAGAAACGAATCAATCGGTTCGCCGCTTTTGTTGGCATCGGCCCAGGCCGAACGCACGCCCGTTTTGCGAAAGCGCGCGGGCATTGATGAAAAAACTTCCAGCGCGCGAATCGGTGGTAGGGGAGTCAAAAACATGGCTATTGCCGCTCGAAGGCGGTGTTTTTTGCCACATTGCCCCACAGCGCGGTGGCCTCGCGTAATTGCGCGGCGAAAACTTCGCCGTTGACCGCGCGTGCGTCCGCACCCAAACCGGCTGAGAAGGTGCGCATGTCTTCGCTTTCCATCGCGGTGGCGATTTCTTTTTGAAGGCGGGCGAGCACTTCGGACGGCGTGCCTTTCGGGGCCCACA
Source organism: Betaproteobacteria bacterium (assembly GCA_031376405.1). GTDB lineage: Bacteria > Pseudomonadota > Gammaproteobacteria > Burkholderiales > Casimicrobiaceae > JANMDS01. The sequence continues at coordinate 14,707 of JANMDS010000317.1, read as the reverse complement.
GACCTGTCCAGTTAATCACGCCGAAATTTTTAACGCCGGCTTCTGAAAAAGTCGGCACGCCGGGAAAGGCATCAAGCCGCTTCTCGCCTGTAATGCCGAGCAGACGAATCTTGCCGCCTTTTACGTTCCCCACCAAGCCAGGCGTGGAAGAAATTTGCATATTAATCGTGCCCGAGAGCAGCGGCAGCATCGCCTCGCCCGCACCTTTAAACGGAATATGCAACAGCTTCACGCCCGTGGCAATGCCGAACGCTTCACTCGCGAAGTGGGGCGAGGTGCCCGCACCGCCGCTGCCATACTTTACGTTACCCGCGTTCGCCTTCGCGGCGTTCACCAGGTCACCCATCGTCTTGTAAGGCGACGAGGTGGTTACCGCAAGACCCATAGGTGCGAATACAAATGCGCTTACCGGCACAATGCTCGTGGCGTGGTCAAACGGCAGGGTTTTGAAAATGTGGGGCAAAAGCGCGTAGGTGGTGTCGTTGGTCACCAGCGTGTAGCCATCGGGCGCGGCTTGGGCGACCGCGTTCACCCCTATCGTGCCGGTAGCGCCTGGCTTGTTTTCTACGATGAACGATTGCCCCGTTTGCTCGGTGAGCTTTTGCGCCATCTTGCGCGTCACCACGTCTACCGCTCCGCCCGGAGGATAGGGCACGACAATGCGCACAGGTTTGTTGGGGTAGCCGCCCGTTTGCGCAATCACCACGGTGCTCGCAGCGCAGAGGCCACTGAGTGCGATGAATTTAAGAATGTTCATGAACAATTTCTCCTAACCCCGCGGTGCGGTTTCACGCAAAAATTCCAGAATATGCTGTGCTGCGCCCACGCCCATTTTCACGTAGGCCTCAGCGGATACCCCGCCAATGTGTGGCGACAAAATTAGTCTGGCGTGGCCGTGAAACGGATGCGGCGCGGTCATCGGCTCCTGCGCAAAACTATCGAGCGCGGCCATGCGCACTTGGCCCGTTGCCAGCGCATCAAGTAGCGCGGCTTCATCTACCAAGCCGCCGCGTGCAGTGTTGACAAGGATCAGTCCACGCTTACACTGCGCGAGCACATCGGCATCAATCAGATTGCGATTTTCCGAAGTAAGCGGGCAATGCAGGGAAATGACGTCCGCGGCGTGCCAAATTGTTTTTAACGGCACGACTTCTATATTAGCAATCGGTGATTTTAAAAAAGGATCGTGCGCCAGCACCCGCATGTCCAGCGCTACACATAGTTTTGCAAAGCGCGCGCCAATCGCGCCCAAGCCAATAAGCCCGATGGTCTTGCCGGAGAGCTCCATGCTTTTGTGCGTAGCTTTATCCCACTGCCCGGCGTGCATACGCACGTTAAGTTGCGGCACGGATTTCGCACAGCTCAGTAAAAGCGCGAGCGCGTGTTCGGCAACGGCCACCGCGTTCGCGCCCGCGGCCGCGCGCACGGCAATGCCGCGTAAGCGTGCCGCGGTTACATCAATGGTATCTGTGCCACTGCCGTGTTTGGCAATGATTTTGAGTGCGGGCGCCGCGTCCATCACATCTGCGCCTAGCTTGCCGTAGCGCACGATGACGGCAATCGGGTTGTGCTGAACACAAAGCGCGATTAAATCTGCCGCTTGCGGGGTTTTACCTGCGTACACCAGTTCGAAATCGTGTAATAACTTTACGGCGGCAGGCGCTAAATCCGCGCCGGTGACGAGGACGACGCGCTTGGCGCTGCCCACCTTACAGCGCCTCGTCCGATCCCAACATCCCCACCGCACGCAATGATTTTTCCAACCACGGCGAGCGAAATTGACCGCGCGCGATTTCGGCGGTGCGCTTGCCTTCATCTTCTACTTTTTTCTCTACAAGCGGAATACGTGCCGCGAGATGTTCAGCCTCCACGACCACCACGCCATCGGCATCGGCGATGATGAAATCCCCTGGGCGAACGACGATGCCGCCGCATGAAATGGGGTGATTGATCCGCCCCGGTGCCACCTTGCCTGGCCCATTCGGATTGCTGCCCACGCTAAAAATCGGAAATCCCATTTCGATAAGCTCGGGCACATCGCGGACCGCGCCATCCATCACTACACCCGCAAGACCGATGCCTTTTGCAGTGGAGAGCATGAGCATGCCCATGAGCGCCGCGGTTTGATCGCCCTTGCCATCAATCACCATCACATCGCCCGGCTGCGCGAGCGCGAGTGCGGCGTGAATCATCAAATTATCTCCGGGGCGCACTTCCACTGTGAAGGCACTGCCCGCGCACTTCATGGAATGCGACACGGCGCGAATGCGCCCGTGCATGGCCCCGCGCCGCCCGCCCACATCGCTAAACATGGCGGGTTGGTGTGCGGCTGCGCGGGCGATCAGTGCGGCATCGAGGCGGGGGAAGGTGCGGATAATATCGGGCATCGTTTTTGGGGAGATAAGTTCAAAAAAAGGGCAATTTTGCGCCGCAGGTATTTACGCGCAATCAGTCAATCTTCGCGCCCGAGGCTTTGATGATTGGCGCCCAGCGCGTAATTTCATCGCGAATGAGTTTGCTGAATTGCTCGGGAGAGCTGCCCGACACCTCCGCACCTTGGTCTTGAATTTTTTTGCGCAAATCAGGCGATCTGAGCGCCGTGTTCACCTCGGTGGCCAGCTTCGTAATATGCTCTGGCGGCGTACCTGCCGCGGCGACGAGTCCAAACCACGACGAGACATCAAACCCTTTGTAGCCGGATTCATCCACCGTTGGCACATCCGGTAAATCATCTATGCGCTTCAATGAGGTCACTGCAATTGCGCGCATTTTCCCGCCCTTCACATAGCCTAATAGCGAGGGCACCGAAGACATATACATCTGCACTTGCCCACCCAAAATATCGGTTACCGCTTGTGCCGCGCCTTTGTACGGGACGTGGGTGAAGGTCACGCCCGCCGTACGCTGAAAAAGCTCTCCCGCGAGATGCGAAGCCGTGCCGTTCCCGGGCGATGCAAAGTTAAGTGAGCCAGGCTTGGCTTTCGATGCGGTCACCAAATCAGCCAATGTTTTGTAAGGCGACGAAGCGGGAACCACCAGCACCAACGGTGCACTGGCTAACCGTGCGATCGGAACTAAATCTTTAACTGAATCGTAGGGCATCTTCGCGTAGAGCGTCGGGTTGATTGCTAGATTGCTCGTTTGCCCCAAGCCAATGGTGTAGCCATCGGGCGGGGCCTTCGCCACGGCATCAATGCCCAAATTGCCGCCCGAACCAGGCTTGTTTTCGATCACAATCGTCCAACCCAATGTGCTCGAAAGCTTTTGGCTCACTTCTCGCGCGATGATGTCTGTGCCCCCACCGGGTGGGAAAGGTACGATGAGGCGAATGGGTTTAGCGGGGTAGGCTTGCGCGAACGCGGCAACGCTACTAAGGAACGCCAAAATGAGCGCGACGCGGCCTATGATTCGTTGCATAGCTCAAACTCCTTTTTTACCGAAACCCTGCACTGTGCAACGTTTATACAGCAAGGTAAGCGCAGTCACTTTGAAAAATACGTAGCGTTTTTTAGGAGATATTGCTGAAAAAGTGGCTATTCTGCGCCGCAGGTTTCTAGGTAATTTTCCTAATCGGGCAACTCTGCACTGCCCATCCGCTTCAAAATAATATTTGTTTTTATGCGCAGCCTTGGGGACTTCAAGTTTTTTTCATAAAACCGTGGCGCCGGTACGATCGCGGCGAGGCGCGCGGCTTGCGCAGCGCTGAGCTTGACGGCGGGAATTTTGTAGTAATGTTGCGCGGCAGCTTGCGCGCCGAACACGCCGTCGCCCCACTCAATTACGTTGATGTAGAGCTCCAAGATGCGCTCTTTATCGAGCATGGATTCGAGCATCATCGTAATCACCGCTTCTTGCCCTTTGCGCAGATAGCTTTTATCCGGAGAGAGAAACAAATTTTTTGCTAACTGCTGGGTGATCGTGGAGCCACCGGCCGCGCGCTTGCCAGACTCTTCGTTTTTCTCCATCGCCGCTTGAATGCCGTCCCAATCGAAGCCTTCATGCTCTACGAACTTGGCGTCTTCTGCGGCGACGAGCGCTTTTTTTAAATTCGGGGAAATTTCTTCGTACGGTACCCATTGGTATTTCAAATGGGCTTGCGGGTTTTGCATGCGCATAACGGAGAGGCGCTGACGCATGAAAGCGGTGGTATCGGGGTCTACGTATTTGAGCCAAAGCACATTGCCTGCGAACCAACACTGCACGAGCAATAGCAACGCAATAGCGAATGCAACGGCCACAGGGAGCAAGCGCACGAACTTCATCGGGCGTTACGGCACGGCTTTAGTGGAGGTTTCAAATCCTTCATCGCGCGAGAACGACCAGGTGCGCGTGATGTACAAAATATCGGTGTCGGCGCGAATATCCGGCGGGAACGGCGAGAATGGGCCAGCAAGTTTGACAGTGCGCAGCGCCGCTGTATCGAGCAAGCGGCGGCCCGATGATTTATCGATTTCCACACTATCGACCGAGCCATCGGCTTTAATGCCCACCGTCAAAATCAAGCTGCCGTGTACGGATTTATCCCGCGCTTCTTGCGGATAGTTTTGATTGCCCACTTGCTCTACTTTTAAGCGCCAATCTTCAACATAGCGAGCGAAGCGAAACTCGGCCACGCGCGCACCGATATGCTTCTTGCGCGGGCGCTGCTGGTAGGCATCTAAATCTTTTGCAATTTGCGCTTCGAGCCGTTGCAGCTCCATCATGCGCTCTTGCACTTCGGTGAGCTTTTGCACCGAATCGGCGTTGGTTACATTTTTCTGAATCGAAGCTTTGGAGCCTGATTTTTTAAGCTGCGCCATTAGCTCTTGCACTTCTTTCTCGAGCTCGTTCACGCGCGTTTGTGCGGACTCCAGCTGATTTTGTTGTGCCTCTTGCGTAGCCCGTGGAAGCGGGCTTTTGAGTTGACGGTTGGCATCGGTGTTGCCACCGCCATCGAGGTTCACTTGCGCGAGCGCATCGGGCTTCACCGGGCGCTCCACCGTGCGGGCATTTACAAGCGTCACCTCCAACGGCGGCGATTGCATTGCCTTTATCACTTTTTCAGGAAGCTTAAAGTGAATGGAAAGCACAATCGCATGCGTCAGAGCAGACACACCTAGCGCCAAGGTGACGAGGCGATTATTGGGTGGACGAATAGGCGGTTGATACGGCACGGCTCGATTTTAGGGCGCAACGACCGAGAGGCTCAAGGTTGCGTCGAACAAATTTACGTCGTTTACTTTAACTTTCACTTCTGTGCCTGGTGCGCTGAAGGGCAGCTCATCGAGTCTGCGCACCATGGGTAGTCTGCCGAATCGCACTAAATTTTCGCGTATCACGGTGGCGTTAAGCTCTGTTACGCCCTCCTGCAAGAGCCAGCGGCAGCACCAATATGTTTCCATTTGGTCTTGGAAATCGCCATATTGGTTGTACGTAGCATCGAAATCAGCCACTGCGCCCATGAGCGTGGCACTTTGCTTGGTGTAAGGGGGCGGCGCTTCTTGCGCGAGCGCGATCAACTGCCGTTGGTTAATCAAATCGCTGTATCGGCGCAGGGGTGACGTGCTCCACAAATACACTTTCACGCCCAAGCCCTCATGCGGCCCGGGGTGAACGGACATCTTGGTTTTGCCCGCACCTTGCACGCGAAACATGCCAGCGAAGCCTTTGTCCGCTAGGGCTTGACCCCAAGTAGCGTTGGCGAAAATCATGAGCTCCGATACGATTAAATCAATCGCACTACCCCGCTCGCGGGCTTCTATGCGCACGCGGGCTTTTTCAAAATTGGTAGGCTCCGCTGCATCCGCGTCCACATAAAAGTTGTAGTCGACGCGGTTGATTTCATTTTTTCCACGGGTGACGAATCTGGCTTTAGCGAAACGATGTAAAGCAACCATTTCATCGTGCCACGGTTTGCGCGTAGTGGCGAGCGGATCAACAATCGTGTCATCCAAATTTTGCAAACGTAAATTCGCAGCGATGGGTACGATTTCTAAAACGGTGCGCGTGCCTAACACTTCACCCGCTTCGTTGAGCGTGGCGTAGAGCGAAAGCGCGGGCACGTCGCGGCCCTCGGCTAAGGTGAATTGCTCTACGAACGCAGGCGGCAGCATGGTGATTTTGTTGCCGGGCATATAGACAGTTGACAACCGATCCCGCGCGAGCATATCCGCAGGCGAATCGGGCGTGAAGCCGAGCGCGGGGGCGGCGATGTGAATGCCAATGATCGTGTTGCCCTGGCCATCGTAGGCCACGCTAAAGGCATCGTCAATCTCCGTGGTTTCGGCATCGTCAATCGAAAATGCGCGTACCGGCGCAATTGGCAACTCGGAAACGGGCTGCGCGCTGAACTCGGGAAAGGTAATGCCTTTTGGAAAGGTGTGAAACAAAAAACGCCGAAAATGATAGTCATGCGTGGAGGCAATAGCGCCGCAACTGCGCAGCAGGTCCACTGGGGTTTTTTTGGCGCTTTCGCAAGCGAGCGCGAGCGCTTTGGTAACCGGCGCATTTTTGTCCGGCGCATAGAGCAGCCGATCAAGCGTGGCGTTCGGCGGCGCGCCGTAGGCTTCGGGTAACTGCCCTGCAAGTAGTGCATCAGCCCAAATTTGCAGCTGCGCTACTTCTTGCTTTTTACGCTCCACACCTGCAAGCGCTGCTTTAAGTTCGGCTTCCGGCGCACGTTTAAATAATCCCTTGCCCCGCTTCCGGAAGTACATCGGGTTTGCAAGCAACTGCACAAGCGCGGTAGCCTGTTCTAAGGCGGTAGCACCGGTGCCGAAATATTCCTGCGCGATGGTTTGAAATGTGAGGTCCGCGTCGGATAGCGTTTCCCAAAGCAATTCAACATCAATGGATGAAGCGTTGGCATCGGCCTGCTTAAGCAAGTCATCAGGTGCAGGCGCGGCAAAGCGTAACAACACCGCGTTGGTTTTCGCCTTCACACGCCGACCACTAGTGAGCTCAATTTGGACAGTAGCGTCGGTTTCGGAGTGAATCGTACCGACCTTGAGTGAGCCTTCATCTTCAAAAAGCGCGTGCATCGATTTGAGATTGCTGTGTAAACCGCGAGTGTATCGGTTGGCAGCGTGGTCGGTTTGAATGTGATCGTGAAACACTCAAAACCTGCGGCGCAAAAACAGCATTTTTTGAGAGATATCTCCTAGAAAGTACTGTTTTCGCGCCGCAGGTATGAGGTGCTAGACGAACTTGACTAACGCTGCAACCAAGGTGTACGTAAGCAGCGAGAGCAAGGTAGATATTCCAATCGCAGCGGTTACGGTATCTACATCCGTTTCGTAGCGTTGCGCAAACAAAAAAGCGTTAGTGCCTACCGGCAGCGCGGCAACGGTGGTGAACACCGCCCACGGCAGGCCACGCACGCCTAACATCCAAAGCGATGCGCCGACCACAATCGGATGAATCAAAAGCTTAACGCTCGCGATTTGCACCGCTGGGATAAATGTTTTACCGAACGAAACATGCGAGAGCTGCGCCCCGAGTAGCACTAAACACAATGGCCCCGCCGCATCGGCTAGATACTTAAGCGCCGTATCGAGCCACGTAGGCAGCGTAAGCCCCGCGTAGCTGCCCGCCAGACCGGCGAGAATGGGCAAGATCACCGGATGCACAACGGATGCTTTGATCGTTTGCGCAATCGAAGCCCCTACGCTTTGCGACGTTTTGCGGGCGATGCCCATCTCTACCACCACCGAGGCCACGGTAATGAGCGTAAGCGCATGCAAGGCAATGAGCGCGAGCAACAGGCTCAAGCCTGCTTGCCCAAACGCAAGTGCAGTGAGTGGAATACCAAGCTGAACGGTATTAGAAAACGATGCGGCCACGCCGGTTGTGGCGGCATGCGCAAGGTCAATTTTCTTCACGCGTACGCCAAACCATGTAATGCCCGCCCACAGCACGAGGCTAGGCAAGTAGTAGCCAGCGAGCGCCTTAGCGTACTGTGGATCAAAATGAAAACTGAGTGTGGAGCGAAACAACAGCGCGGGCATTAGGAGCGAGAACGTAAGCCCCGAGAGCGCTTTGATGGAATCAGGCGTGAGCACGCGCTTGCCCACCCATGCTGACGCGCCGATCACCACGAACGCAGGCAGCAGCAATCCAATGGTGGCGATCATAGGCAGACCACCGCAAGAAGTGAGACTATAGCGACCAACCAAATGAACGCAATAATAAGCCCGGCTGTTTTGGATGCAGGCAAGTGGGCATCGAGGACAGCCTGTGCACGCGCGCGTTGCAACACCTGCGGGTTCGTCCACTTAAAGCCCAACCAGAGCATAATCGGTAACAAAATAAGATCGTCGAGCAGGCCCAAAACGGGAATGAAATCAGGAATCAGATCAATAGGCGAGAGCGCATAGCCGAGCGTGAAAATCCACCAAGCGCGTAGCCACCAAGGGGTTTGTGGATCGCGCGCGGCAAGCCACGCCACGGTGAGTTCGCGCTTAAGCGCTTGGGCCCACGCCCGCAATGAGCCAATGAGTTTTTCAATCACGTTTGTTAGCGATGCCCGAGGGCACATGCCCCGAAGGCACGAAACGCGAGGCGGACTCTACATGCCGCGTTTGATCGTCGAAGAAAAAATCGGGGCGAAAGGTGGATAGGAACGCCGCTTTATCGAGACCGCCTAAAAACATGGCCTCGTCCACATCAATTTTCCAATCCATGAGTGTGCGAATCGCCCGCTCGTGCGCGGGCGCGCTGCGTGCGGTGACAAGCGCGGTGCGCACGCGCATGGGTACCGCTTCGGCAATGCGTTGTAATTCGTGTAAAGCCTCTAGGAGTGGCTTGAACGGCCCAGGCGGTAGTGGCTGCCCAGCGCGGCTGGCCTCATGTTTTTGAAACGCGTTTAAACCATCGCTCTGAAACACCCGCTCGGCCTCGTCGGAAAATAGCACCGCATCGCCGTCGAACGCGATGCGCAATTCGTTGGCGTAGGTTGCGCCCGCCGCAGCGGACTCAGGAATTACGCGCGCAGCAGGTATGCCCGCTTGCAACGCTGCGCGCACATCATCTGCATTAGCGGATAAAAATAGATTCGCATGCAAGGCTTCTAAATACTCAAACGGCGGGCGGCCACGGGTGAACACGCCGCGCTGCAAATCTAGCTTTTCATGGGCTGCGGAGCGAAATACCCGCAAGCCCGAAACGGGATCATTGCGAGACAAAATTACGACTTCCACGCGCCGCTTCCCATCGCTATTAAAGGCGAGAAGCTTGCGCACGAGCGGCAGCGCTACGCCGGGCTTGGCCGGTGTATCCAACCGCTCTTGCTGCAATTGCATGTAGCGGCGATCATTGCTTTGCTCGAAGATGCGGTTTTCTTCTTCGAAATCGAACAGTGCGCGCGACGAAATGGCAACAACCAATTGCTCGGATAACGAAGGCTTACTGGACATGGTTTGCTAACGCAGTTAACAATTTTTCATGCACACCGCCAAAACTGCCGTTGCTCATGACGAGCACGCTATCTTCTGGCTTGGCCATTTGCGTAACGGCGCGGACGAGTTGATCGAGATCGGAATGCGTGGTCGCCTTTGCGCCCATCGGCGCAAAGGCTTCCGCTGCGTCCCAGCTAGTCTTGCCTTGAAACACAAAGGTATGATCGGCATGTTTGAGCGCATCAGGCAATTGGGCTTTCATTGTGCCTAGTTTCATCGTGTTCGAGCGCGGCTCTAGAACGGCCAGTATGCGCCCATTAGGAAAGGCGCGCTTCAAACCATCTACCGTTGTGGCAATGGCGGTGGGATGGTGGGCGAAATCGTCGTATACACGCACGCCACGCACCAGGCCGCGTAGCTCCATGCGCCGCTTTACGCCCTTGAATCGCGCAAGGGCTTCGAGCGAAACCTGGGGTGTAATGCCAACGTGCCTTGCGGCGGCGATGGCAGCCAACGCATTCATACGATTGTGTTCGCCGGGCAACTCAATTTTGAGTTCGCCGTAGCGTTGCCCGCCAAACACGACCACACCTTCGCTATTGAGCGCCCAACCTTGCTCAATGCCAAAGCGCTCTAGCTCGGTCCAGCAGCCAAACCCGATGGCTTGCGCGAGCAGCGGATCTTGCCCATTGGCGATGATCCGAGCGTTGCCGGGCATGGTACGCACGAGATGATGAAACTGGCGTTGAATCGCCGCCACGTCAGGGAAGATATCGGCGTGGTCGTACTCCAAATTATTCAAAATAGCGGTGCGTGGGTGGTAGTGCACGAATTTTGAGCGTTTATCGAAAAACGCGGTGTCGTATTCGTCCGCTTCAATGACGAAAAAATTGCTGTCTGTAAGCCGCGCAGAGTTCTCAAAATCCTGGGGTACACCCCCAATAAGAAAGCCCGGATTGAGCCCCGCATACTCCAAGATGAAGGTGAGCATCGAAGTCGTCGTCGTTTTGCCATGGGTACCGGCCACGCCCAACACCCAACGGGTGCGTAACATGTGTTCATAAAGCCATTGCGGACCCGAGGCATACGCCGCGCCCGTGTTCAGTATGGCTTCCATGAGCGGATTGCCGCGGGTGACGACATTGCCAATCACGAACACGTCCGGCCTTAGCGCGAGCTGCTGGGCATCAAACCCTTCGATCAATTCAATTCCGAGCGAGCGCAATTGCGTGGACATCGGTGGATACACATTGGCATCGCACCCCGTTACTTTATGCCCCGCTGAGCGGGCGATTGCAGCCAAACCGCCCATAAAAGTACCGCAGATACCAATGATGTGAATGTGCATGCCCGCTATTGTAGGAAACTGAGCTGGCGGTCCTTGCCCTCGGCCTAGTGTGCGCCAAAAATACGCAGACTTCCTTTTGTCATAATGACTGAATTCGACGTAAATCTAAGGTTAGGTGTGCCGCCATGAGTTTTGAGCAAGCCTTAAAGGCGTGGTCGGCAACGGATGCGCGTGAGAAAGTAGCGCTCACGCATGCAATTTGCGTTGATGATTTTGTGCCGCGCGCACTGGTGCTTGCTGATGTGCCGGGCTGTCCGGCGCGTCCGGCGTTGGTGCCGCCGCGTGAGGTGCCTCGGCGCTCGTTGGCCAGTGCAGAAGGCTTAGCCGCGCTGGTGCACGCCGTGGCTCACATTGAATTTAACGCGATTAACATTGCGCTCGACGCTGCGCTGCGCTTCCCTCACATGCCTCAGCGCTACTACCAAGAATGGTTAGGTGTGGCAAAAGAAGAAGCCACGCACTTTTCGCTATTGGCCACCCATTTGGAGGCGCAGTACAGCATGCAGTATGGCGATTTGCCCGCCCACGGCTCGCTCTGGGAAATGGCGCAGCGCACCAAAGACGACGTGACCGCACGCATGGCGCTCGTGCCGCGCGTGCTCGAAGCCCGTGGCCTAGACGTGACGCCTAGCATTGCCAAAAAGCTCAAACAAGCCGGTGATGCCCGCGCAGCGCAGATTTTGGGTATTATCTTGCATGACGAAATCGGGCATGTTGCAATTGGTAATGCATGGTTTTTGTATTGCTGCGACGCACACGGCACCAATACGATCGATACATTTAAAACAATACGGGAACGGTTTAACGCGCCCGACATCAAACTTCCAATAAACATCGCTGCGCGCCGCGCCGCAGGTTTTACCGAAGCTGAACTTGAGGCACTCGTTAGATAAATGAAGAATTCACTCCGCATCCCCTTGCTGGCACTGGGCGCAACCGCGCTATTAGGCTTAAACGCGTGTGCAACCCAACCCGAGCGCATGCTTGATGCTCGAGTGGCGAGCGCCGAAACGCGCATTGCGCCCGAGCGCCGACTGGCCCGGACCCAAAAATCGCGTGGGCGCGAAAAAATGGAATACCTTCATTCGCGCAACGAATTTGGCGTAGTACCCGACGATGGCACAGAAAAAGCCTTCGCCGCCCGCGAGCGCTTGTTAAGCACCAGCGGCGATCGCGCAAAGGCCGCAGGTGTGAACGCGACAACCTGGAAGAACTTAGGGCCTGGCAACGTAGCGGGGCGCACGCGTATGTTGGTACCTCACCCGACCAACCCGAATATTTTGTGGGCGGGCACTGCGCGCGGTGGCGTTTGGAAAACCACCGATGGGGGCGAATCATGGAGTCCACTCACGGACACGTTGCCCGTGAACGCGATTGCCACATTAGTCATTGACCCGCGCAACGCCAATGTGCTCTATGCGGGTACGGGCGAATACAGCGGACGACGTGGCTCGGGCATTTACAAAACAACCGATGGCGGCGCGAGCTGGGCTAAGCTCGACGCAACCAACGTTGCGACCGATACCGCGTGGCGTTTTGTAAACCGCATCGCGTTGTCTGCGCAAGTGCCTAATTTGATATTGGTTGCAACGAACGACGGTATTTATCGCTCCGTCGATAGCGGCACGAGCTTCGTTAAGCAGTTACCGCTCAGTGGTTATCGTCGCACCAATGGCAATGGCGGGGATGGCGCGATGGATTTGAAGCAAGACCCAAATAAGCCCGAACGTTTCATCGCGGGATTGTTCGATGGCAGCGTGTTGGTTTCGAACGACAACGGTGCGACCTGGGCGAAGTCAGCGATTATTACGATTGATGCCGACCCACGTCGCGTTGAAGTGGCCTTCTCGCCCTCGCAGCCGAACGTAGTCTTTGCAAGCGTAGACATGAATGATGGTGAGGTCTACCGCTCCAACGATAGCGGCAGTACGTGGACATTGCAATCGAACCCAAAACATGTGGTGAAACAAGGCGACTACGACAACGCGATTTGGGTGCACCCCACAGTGCCCAATTTGATTTTGCTTGGCGGCGTTCGGCTCTATCGGTCGTTGGATGCGGGTGCAAGTTTTCAGCTTTTTGAGCGGGCGCAAAGCGCTAAAGGTAGCAACGGTTTTGGCTCAAACACCCATCACGATCACCACGCGTTTGTGCCCGCTGCGCAGTTTGGCCCCGCCAATGGCCGCATCTATAACGTGAACGATGGCGGCGTATGGGTGCTTGAAAATGTAAATGTCCCGAACCAAATTTCCCAAGAGGGGCAATGGCGTAATTTGAACAACTCACTCGTAGCCACGCAGATTTACGCCCATGCCACCGATAGCGCACGCAATTTGCTGGTGGCAGGCACGCAGGACACGGGGCTGGTGGGTTATCGCTTTGATAAAGACGGCTTGAACTCCTGGCAAGAGTACGCGCTCGGTGGGGATTACTTTTCACCGTATCTCGATCCGACCACGAACTACGGCTACGCCACGGTGTACTACCTGCTCGTTTCGCGCTTTCAAGGCGGCGGTGCGCAGGAGGTGAACGCCACAGAGCGCAGCATCTGTGATGGGCTGACCGATGCGCCAAATAAAAATGGCCGTTGTTCTTCTGCCGAAGAAAATGAAAAGGCTAATTTTGATGCGCCAATTTTGCTCGATCCGAATGATCCGCTGCGACTCTACGGCGGCGGCAACTCGCTCTGGGTGACCACCGATGCCCGTGCGAGCAACGTGAATTGGAAAACTATAAAACCTCCTTCTGCGGCGCTCGCAGGCGAGAACTACATCAGCGCGCTCGCAGTGCGCCCCGGCAATAGCGATGAAATGTGGGTAGGGCACAACAACGGCGAACTCTACCGAACCAACAATGCCCGCGCCGCAACGCCGACTTGGGAGCTAGTACCGAGCTTGCCTGCGCGGTTAGTCGAAAGTGTTGTTTTTGATCGGTTTGATTCAAAAACAATTTATGCGCTGTTCGGCGGCTTTGCCGCGGGAAACTTGCAAGTGTCGCGCGACAACGGCGTAACGTGGGCGCCCGCTGGCTTGGGTAAATTGCCAGAAGCCAGCTTCGGTTCGCTCGCCCAACACCCTGTGAAACGGGATTGGATGTATTTGGGTACCTTTGCTGGGCTGTTTACGAGTATCGACGGAGGACTGACTTGGGGCACTTCGAACGATGGCCCCGCCGCCGCGTCGATATTGAGTCAATCATGGTTAAACAACGATACGTTGGTGTTGAGCACTTACGGACGCGGCGTGTTCCAAGCCACCATTGACACCAGCGCCAAAAAAGTGACGGTCTACGAGCTCTACAACGCAAAAATTAACCACTACTTCCGCACCACAAGCCTGCCAGAAGCGGTGTACCTTGATTCTCTCCCAGGCGGTGCCCGCTGGGTGCGCACCAACGACGATTTCGTCGCGTGGGCCCCCAACCAAGACGATGGCAGCGCGCAGCCCGTGTGTCGCTTTTACGGTAGCCCAACGCTTGGCCCGAACTCGCACTTCTATTTGGTTGGACGCCAAAATTGCATCGATTTTGAAAAACAAGAGTCGAAAATCCCTGCTGGCGCACAACGCTGGAATTTGGAATCAACCGAGTTTTCCGTGAACACGCCGACCGCTGCCGGTTGCCCCGCTGCCGCGCCCGTTCCTGTCTACCGCGTCTATAACAACGGCTTCGCCCGCGGCGATAGCCATCACCGCTACACCATTCAGCCAAGCGAGGTTGCCCGCCTCGTTACGGCGGGGTGGTCAAGCGAGGGCGTAGTGATGTGTGGGATGAAAGCGGGGTAAATCCAGCGTAAACCTGCGGCGCAAAATGCGCATTTTTTGTGAGATATCGCCTAGAAAACGCTGCTGGCCTCAAACTCCAAGTGCAACACATTGAATAAAGGACAATGGTTGCATGGGAACACAGTACACACAGTTAAGCGTTGAAGAACGCGCCTTGTTTCAAGCAAAACTCGAATCTGGCTTATCGATACGTCAGATCGCCC
>JANMDS010000314.1:0-1666 GCA_031376405.1 Betaproteobacteria bacterium | reverse complement strand
CTTCGTAGCGCACATCGCGTCGAAATGGCGCGTTCTCAGGCGTAAGCTGCACTGAATACGGTGCTTCACCTACGACTTCGCCAATTGCGGTGAACGCTTGCAAGAAATCGTTGGGGCCATCTTGCACGGCCCGTGGCGAGTACAGCACCATCCAATCACCCACCGACATTTTTTTCAGTGGCCCCTCTTTGCCCAGCCCAATCTGGCAATACCCACCGGCTACGCAAAGCGCCACTTGATCTTTCGTAGCCACGCCCACCCAATAGCGGGTAGGCGACATTCCGCCCAGCAAGTTCATAGCATCGAATGCAACCCAATGCGGTTGCCCTCGCTATCTTGGAAATGCGCAAAGAAGCCCATACCCGGCGGCAGCGCTGTTTTGGGCAGGAGCACTGTGCCGCCTGAGGCCACCACGCGCTCGAGCAAAGGCGCTACATTTTCGCCCCCCCCTAGGTAGATCACCGCGCCCGTTGTGCTCGGCGCGTAGCCCATCTGCGGCGCCACGATCGCCCCCCCGCCTTGGCCCTCACTTGCCGGAAACATCGCAAGCGCGCCGCCGATGTTTTCTCGGGCCATGTGAATCTGAAATACCGATTCATAAAACACTACCGCGCGCTCAAAATTGATGGAGGGGATTTCAAACCAAACAGCGTTCACAGTCACGGCAATCTTCCTACATTTGTTGGCAGTGGTGGGATGATAGTATGAAACCGCGTGGGCTGCGAGGCCCTAACCCTCGTTGGCTTGAGCGAAGACACCGACCACTACGCCGAGGAGCGTATCCTAGCAGGCATAGCCTGAGGAAACCGTGGCCGCGCCCGGGAGCTTGACCACTACGCGCGTGCGCGTCGCTCCTATCCGTAACAAATGCTCGGGCGCGCTGCGCTCCCCCGAGCGACCTTTTTAACCAACGTAAGGCGTAATGGAATTACGCCCACGCTCCCAAAATCGGCGCAGCCAATCAAGCAGCGCTGTTCAAGCGCAACACCGCACTTCACGACTGCTCCGCAGGCATCGCACTACGGTTAGTCGAAATCACCAAGCAAACACGCTGCGAGAGCAAAGTGTGAGCAAGAAACTGACAATACCTGCGGCGTAAAAACGACGCATTTGAGAAATTATCGCCTCAAAAACATGCATTTTTTGAGCCCGCTAGCGCGCAAGCTTTGCAGCGACTTCGGCACTGAGCGAAGCCATGAAACGCTCGACGCGACGTGTGTAGGCCGAGTCCGCGCCGAGCGTGGCGTTGAGCTCCATATGGTTCAGCGCAACTTCCTCAATTTCTGCGCGGCCACCGATGGCTTGCACACGTATGGCATGGGCGCGGGCTTGCGCGCAGGAGTCTTGCCTGCGCACGCTTGAGCAAATGAGCAATATCGGGCGGGTGTCCGCAGTGAGTACGGCAGCGGGCGAGGCATCCCGCCAGAGCGTATTTTGGGTTTCACCAAAGGCCTCGTTGTAGGCTTTTTGGTGTGGCGCACGCATGATCGCTTCTACATCGAGTGCTGCGGAATCGAGCGATACGGTGCCCAGCCAATTGCGTGCGCCGAGCGTGCGCGCACGCTGCGGGTTAGCGGTGAGGAGCGATACTAAATGTCCACCGGAGGAGTGCCCGATCAAGATGAATTGATCGGCGTTCGCACCGTAGCGCGCGGCCTGCGCTTCG
>JANMDS010000061.1:0-1969 GCA_031376405.1 Betaproteobacteria bacterium | reverse complement strand
CGATAAGTTTTACGAAACCGTTGTAGCGCCTTCGTTTGGCGCAGGCACCTGAGCTGATTCGGGCGCGGGCACTATCAAGAAAGTTCGCGCGCGGTCAATGCTGCGTGTGCGGGTCATCGGCGGTAAGCTTTTAAGTAGCGCTTTGCCATACGGCTTATCCGCCAAACGGGTATCCATCACCGCCAATACGCCGCGATCGGATTCACTTCGTATCAGCCGCCCTGCGCCTTGCTTAAGCGTAATGGCCGCTTGCGGAAGCTGCCACTGCATGAAGGCGTTGCCACCGTTTTCTTCCAAATGCTTCAAGCGCGCGGAGAGCACTGGATCGTCGGGTGGCGCGAAAGGCAGCTTATCAATCACCACCAGCGAAAGCGCTTCGCCTTGCACGTCTACCCCTTCCCAAAAACTTTGGCTGCCGAGCAAAATACCGTCGGCAGCTTCACGGAAACGTTCTAGCAACTCATGCTTTGGAGCCTCACCTTGCACGTATATTTTGCGCGCCATGCCACGGGCTTCAAGCATTTCCGGTAGCTTCGACGCTGCGAGTTTCAACGCTCGATGTGAGGTGAATAATAAAAAAGCGCCGCCCACGCATCCGGTCAGCAAATTGAGCGCATTGTCGAGCACGGCTTCGGTGTGCTCTGGAGCACTGGGTAACGGAAAGTGCGCGGCAGGCACGAAGAGTGCGGCTTGCTGCGGATAATCAAAAGGCGATTCCCAGCTTTTGCACTCGGCTTCGGTAAGCCCGAGCTGATTGGTGAAATGATTGAACGAGCCCGCCGCAGAAAGCGTGGCGGAGGTAAATATCCAAGCACGGGCGTTGCCTTCCCGCTGCTTGGCAAAAATATCGGCGATGGAAAAAGGCGTGCCATGCAAAAAATAGCTCCCGCCCATCACTTCGGCCCAGCGGATTACGCTGACATCGTCGTTGTTCAGCCATGCCAACACGGCTTTGCGCAAGCCCGTCGCCCGCGCAAACAAGAGTGACAAATCTTCGCTTCGCGCAGCCTGCACTTCCAGCGCGCCTTCGCATTGGGCGAGCGCATTGATGAGCTCGTGTAGCGCATCGCGCACACCCTCGATTTCGAGCACTTCAGCGTGCGGCTTCTTAATGGGTAATGTGCCCAACGCAAGTCGCATTTTGCGCACCGCCAAACCCACACCGTTGGCGTGATCGATTACATCCACCGCATCTTTTGCTTGCGCGCGCACGGTGAATTCCACATCGCGTGCGAGCTCCAGCAATTGTCCACTGGTGAGCTGTTCACCAAAAAACATTGATGCCGCATCGGGAAGCTTGTGGGCTTCATCAAAAATGACAGCATTGGCTGCGGGCAGCAGCTCGGCCACACCTTCATCTTTTAGTGCCAAATCAGCAAAAAATAGATGGTGGTTCACCACCACAATTTCAGCATCCATCGCCGCTTTGCGGGCATTGACCACGAAGCATTTATCGTGATGGGCACACTCGGTGCCCAAACAGTTTTCGCGCGTGGAGGTGACTTGTTGCCAAACGGGCGAATCATCCGAAATATCTGCGCACTCAGCCTTATCGCCACTCACGCTTGATTTCGCAAAAGCGGCGATTTTGTGTAGCCGGGCCACATCATCCCGGCTTGCCAGTCGGCCTTCCGCAATTGCGCGCTCGAGGTGGTGGTGGCACACATAATTCGCGCGGCCTTTAAGCAACGCAACCGCCACCGGCACGGGGAACGCCGCGCGAACAGCGGGGATATCCCGCTCAAACAATTGATCTTGGAGCGTTTTGGTGCCCGTTGAAATCAACACTCTGCCGCCGTTTAATAGCGCAGGCACTAAGTATGCATAGGTTTTGCCTGTGCCCGTGCCTGCTTCGGCCACGAGTGTTGTGTTCGCGCTCATGGCATCGGCTATGGCTTGGGCCATTTCGGTTTGGGCCGCACGCGGCTTATAGTTCGCATGGGCCTTGGCAAGAGGCCCCGTAGCCGAG
>JANMDS010000056.1:0-5619 GCA_031376405.1 Betaproteobacteria bacterium | reverse complement strand
CAGGGCGCGGCGGTTGTGCACAAATTCCTGGACAGGCCGCGTACGACGAAGTGCTTTGGCAAGTTCCAGGGTCGAAGTATGCCTGCGCTTGGGATACAGGGCGGGCAGCATCCATTCAGCAACCCGTGGAGAACATGAACGGCACGTTGCGAGGCGTATTCAAAGTCAACGAGAACATGAACGTATTTGGTGAGGTTGTCGGCTCCAATGTCGTAACTAAAAAATCGTTTTCAAATCAACAAGTCACAAGCACAAATACCGCGTTTCGACCCTCGGGCAATTTTCCGCTCGTCTATCCATCAACCGGGAGCTCTTACACCGAGGTGTTTAATGCGTTAGTTGCATTTTTCCCAACGATTGAAGAAAACCGTGGGCAACCGATTGCCTTCAGGTGGCGTTGCATTGCGTGCGGCCCGCGCCAGATCGAAACAGACGCGAGTACGGCACGATTTTTAATAGGGGCCGATGGAATTTTCGGTGGCTGGGACTACAAAGCCAGCGTATGGTCCGCTTACAGCGATACCAAGTCCACATTGGGTGGCGGCTATTATTTCAGCGATAAGTTCGGCAGCTTAATTACAAAAGGTATCCTCAACCCGTTCCTTCGCGCCGGACAAGAGCAGACTCCAGCAGCGGTGCAAGGCTTGGCTGATGCGTCGGCAGCGGGTGTCGTGTTGTTCGGTGGAAAATTCGCCGTCACTGCGGCAGATCTTTCGGCATCGGGCGCATTGTTTAAGCTCCCCGCAGGTGACGTAATGGCCGCTGTTGGCCTTGACTATCGCCAAGAAAAATACAAGTTCAACGGAAACGCCTCTGATCTGGTTACGCAAGCCAACGTGTTTAATGCGCCGTTTGATTCAACCAACGATTTAAGTGAAATCAAGCGAACCATCAGCGCGGTATATACCGAAGTTGCACTTCCAATCACCAAATCGTTTGAGGTAACAGGCGCGTTCCGCTACGATAACTACACGGGCTTTGGCGGTGTAACCAATCCGAAAGTGAGCTTTCGTTTTTCACCGGCGAAAGAGTTTTTAATGCGTGGCTCATACAGCGAAGGCTTCCGCGTGCCGACGTTTAGTCAGCAATTTTTCGGAACGACTATTAGCCCGTATTCTGGAAAAGATTTGGTCGATCCGGTTAAGTGCCCGAAACTTGTTGTCAGCACAACTCCAGGTTGCGAATCGATTACGCCTGACACTATCTTTGGTGGCAAACCTAATCTCCAACCCGAAACGGCGCGCTCGTTGAATCTCGGGGCAATTTTTGAACCCTTGCCTTGGTTAAGCGCTGGTGTAGATTACTGGGAAATTCGTCGCCAAAACCAAATCACTAGCTTAAGCCTTACTGAGTTGACTAAAAATGCCGCACTGTTTCCAGCGAGCTTTATTCGCGATGCAGCAGGCAACTTGCTAGTGATTGATCAACGTTGGGTTAATGCTGGTGAAACCCGCACAAAGGGTATGGACTTTAGTTTGCGAATGAACGGGCAGATGCTTGCGGGCAAATGGTCTGCAAATTTAGACGGCACGTATATGCTTTCACGTAAATCCCGACTTTTGCCTAATACGGAGTTCACTGAGAACGAGGTCGGAAAGTTCTCTGCTGAAGGCGATTTGCCTGTACGCTGGAAACACACGCTCGGTTTCACCTACACCCAAGGTGTTTGGGCCGGTACCGTTTCTAATTCCTACGTTTCAGGCTACGTAGATCGCGTAGCGCCTGGTATCGCTAACGGCTCCGTTACTCCAGCGCTCTACAATCCCAACGTAAAAGCCTACACACTATTCAATATGAGTGGATCGTACAGCGGTATCAAGGGCATGACACTCTCAGCGGGCATTAAAAACATCCTCAACACAGATCCACCGTTCTCCGCTGCATATGATTCGGATCTTGGAGCAGGAAGTTCGTGGGAACCGCGCCTGACCGATCCTCGTGGTCGCTCGTTTTGGGCGAGCTTAGGCTACAAATTCTATTGATTGGTTAGCTCCGAATAAAAAACGGGAAGCAGTGCTTCCCGTTTTTTTATTAACCATTCTCAATCACGCAGGCGATAATTGCTAAATGGATCGAAGAACGTTTCTGGTATTCGCCGCAGCCTCACACGGTTGCGCAACGCTGCCGCAAATCAAAAACGTAACGCCACCGCTTATTAAGCCGCCGCGTTTGCGTGCCGGTGATGCGGTTGCCCTGATTGCCCCGAGTGGATTCGTCACCGAAGAGAAAATTTCTGGCGCAATCGCCAACCTCACCGCGCTGGGTTTAGTCCCCCGTTTGATGCCAAATATACGTGCACGCTGGGGTAGTTATGCCGGTTCGCCGCAGGCGCGGGCTGCGGACGTTCAGGCTGCGTTTGATGACCCTGAGGTGCGCGCGGTGTGGCCCGTGCGCGGTGGCTCAGGCTGCGCGGCACTGCTACCGTTTCTTGATTACGCGCGCATACGGCGTTCACCAAAAGTGTTGGTGGGCTACTCGGACATTACCGCGCTGCATCTTGCGCTTTTACGGCAGGCAGGCATGGTCAGTTTTCATGGGCCGGTAGCGAACTCTACGTTTACCGACTACACCATTTCGGGCCTGCGCAAAGTATTGTTTGATGCCCAGAGCGAGGTGAGATACGCTCGAAGCCCAAGCCATGAGGCGCGCGCCGCCCTCGAGCCTGCGTACGCCGTGCGCCCACTCTCGCCTGCGCACGTGCGAGCAGAAGGCCCCCTGGTGGGCGGTAACCTGAGCGTATTCGCCGCGCTCATCGGCACGCCCTTTGCGCCTCGTTTGAACGATGCCCTTATTTTTTTAGAAGACGTAGGCGAAGCAGCCTATCGCGTAGACCGGATGCTCACGCAAGTGAATCAATCCGCTCTCGAGGGTCCGCCTGCGGGCTACGCCCTTGGCGTGTTTCAGCGCACGGAGCCACAAGACAGTGAACCCACGCTATCGTTACCCGAAGTGCTCGATGCCCAATTCGCCAACGCGCGTTTCGCGGCGGGCTACGGATTTTCGTTCGGACACATCACCGATCAAATGACGATTCCCTACGGGGTTCGCGCGCGTATCGACACCCGCGATGCAACACTGACTTTGCTCGAACCGAGCGTAACTTAGCCCCACCCGAAGCCCATGAGCCACAACGCTTTTGCTTACCTCACCAACACCCGCTACCCCGGATTGTTTAACGCCCCAAGCCCCGATTTTCAGGCGATAAATCCTGAAAGAGTCGCTTTTTGCGCCGCAGGTATTGCGTGGGATGGCAGCGTAACCAATCGCCCTGGTGCGCGCTTCGGGCCTGGCGCAATCCGGCGGGCCAGTCATATGTATTGCGACGCGACGCACACGTTATTTGACACCTCGCCGGTCGGCGCACTGGTCGATGTCGGCGATTTGGTGTTGCCCAATACTTCAATCGAATGGATGCGCGCCGCGCTCATGCCGCTCGCGAGCAAATTGCTTGCGCAACACCATATGATCTGGTTAGGTGGAGATCACTCTATCACGTTGCCACTCTTGCGTGCGTACCACGCTCACCACCAACAACCGCTGGCGCTAGTGCACTTCGATGCCCATTGCGATACGTGGAGCGACCATTTCGGCGAGCCCTCTGGCCACGGCACGTGGACCTACGAGGCCATCGAAGAAGGCTTGGTAGACCCCACGCGCACGGTGCAAATCGGAATACGCAGTGCAGCGACCCGTGCGGCTCGCGAGTACGTGGCCAACAAAGGCGGCCAGATTTTTACATCGCGCGAGCTGCGCGGGCGCGAGAGCACCACGCAACTTGACGATGTGATTGAAGCCGTGCGAGCGCGCACGCGGGGCGCGCCCACGTACCTCACCATCGATATTGATTGCCTTGACCCGGCCTTCGCACCAGGCACCGGCACGCCTGAGCCTGGCGGGATGACGAGCAATCAGGTGCTCACGCTATTAGAGGCATGGCAAGATGTGAATTTTGTGGGTATGGATATTTGCGAAGTCTCCCCACCTTACGATCACGCAGAGCTTACGAGCAACGCCGCTGCGGCGTTCGTGTGGACGTATCTTTGTGGAAGATTGGCAGCGCTTTCCGACCGCGACAAATAGCACTTTTTGGGGAGATAAATCCTAAACACTACTGTTTTTACGCCGCAGGTACCTCTGCACAACTTGAGTTTCGTCGCCCCGACGAAGGCCGGGGTCCAATTTTGATTGTAAGAGCAAAATCTACGCGCTTGTTTTTTGCGGAACAAAACCGGATCCCGTCCGTCGCCGGGATGACGGGTATTGGGCCACTTAAGTGAGATATTCAGTTGTGCAGAGGTCTCCCGCAGGTATGGGCGCAAACGGCGCACACTAGCGCAACGCACCTTCATGCAGCTCGGTGAAAATTCGCTCTTCATAGCGGTGCATCGCGGAGTAGGTACCGCGTTGGGTATCGGGGTTGGCCCCCACGCCACCAGAGAGAAAAATCATGCCATCGCGTGTGGTGGGGTTGAACACGAAACCGCTGGTTAAGCCGTAGGCATCGCCCATGTGGCCAACACCCGTAAAGCCGCCGCGCGCGACGATCCGGTCTCCCCGGTTCGGGCCCGACACATCGGTGAAATGCTGCATGCCTAAGCCCCAGGCGTTAAACAATTGCGCGGCATCGCCATACGCGCTCAATCCATTTTTCTTCGCCGCATCGTAGCGCCACTGCTCGCTCAACATCTGCGCTACGGCACGCTCGGAGAGCACGCGCACACCCGCAACCTGACCGCCATTCATCAGTAATTGCATGAGCGTAGCCAGGCCTTTTCCGGAAACGCGTGCGCCGCCTTGCGGGCTCATAGCCGTGCCATTGCTGCCAATAGCGTAGTCGGCTTTTGCGCGGAGCGCAGGGGCCGTTTCGCTGTAATCGTCCACTTGCGTCACCCACGGGCCGGCTGCGTTCCACACTTCTTTTTCGCCTTGCATGATGCGCTTGCGATAGAGCGTAGCGGTGCGGGCCAATACATTCGGGGGGAAATCATACGGATGAAATCCACCCTCGATGCCGAGTGGTGCGAAGAGCACGCGGGACATCAATTGATCGAAGCGTTCACCGCTGATGCGCTCCATTACCGTTCCCAACACGCCCCAGGGCAAATTTGCGTATTCAAAAAAAGCGCCAGGCGCAGCAGCACGATCCCACATTTCGCCTTTGCCGTGCAGTGCGCCGCCCGGAACGAGCACATCACGCAGCCGCGCCGGGGGCGCCCAGAAATAGCCGCCCTCGTCCCGTAAAGATGAGGTGTGGCACATGAGCATGCGCGCGGTGATCGCGATATTCGGAAAGTGTGGGTTGCGCACTGCATAACCCAAATAATCACTAATGTCCCGATCTAAATCGAGCGCACCTTTATCCACTAAAGTCATCGCGCCCAGCGCGGTTACGAGCTTTGAAATGGAGGCAATGCGATAAAGTGAATCGGACGTTGCAGCGATGCCTTTGCCGATATGCTGCAATCCAAACGCTTGTGCGTACACCACGTTTCCACGCTTAAGCGCGACGACATTGAGGCTTGCCAGCGGAACCGCAGCGTCGTTCAAAATCGCGACGAGGGATGTGGTGAGTTCTGAATGCGGGTGTGCAGGAGCCACGATAGTACGCTCGGAGACGGT
>JANMDS010000030.1:0-18527 GCA_031376405.1 Betaproteobacteria bacterium | reverse complement strand
GTGGTTGCGTTCGGGTTTTTAATCACGAACTGCGCACCTTCTAAACCTTCTTGGTAGTCGATTTCAGCGCCCACCAAATACTGGTAACTCATCGCGTCAATTAAGAGCGTTACGCCTTCTTTAGTCATCGCGGTGTCGTCTTCGGCTACGTCTTCATCAAAGGTGAAGCCATATTGGAAGCCAGAGCAGCCGCCACCCGTTACAAACACGCGCAGTTTTAAGTTGTTGTTGCCTTCTTCTTCGATTAACGATTTCACCTTCGCTGCGGCGTTGTCGGTGAAAAGAAGGGGTGCAGGCATTTCGGTCATTGCGTTCATGGTGTTTCCTCAGCTAACTTGTTCGGGCGACTGCGGGTTGCTATTCAATACTGGCGGAGCGTTTAAATTCCACCACCGGCGAGATATCTTGTGTCAAGTGTACAAGCCTACCGTCCACTACGGCACCGGGCTGCATTTCAAGCGTTTTGTACGATACATCTCCAGTAATGCGGGCGCCGGCCTGTAATTCAAGTAGCGCGTCGGCGTGTACAGGTCCGTGCACCTGGCCGTTCACCACTACATGCGCCACGTGTACGTCGCCCCGGATGATCGCTTTCTCAGAAATAACGAGCGTTGCTGGGCCACCGCCCTCGGCGCTTACGTTACCGACCACTTCTCCGTCGATGCGCAAACCGCCCGAGAACACAATATGACCTTCCACGCGAGTGCCCGAGCCGATGAGGCTTTCAATGCGCGCCTGCGGGGCGCCAGATTTTTTGCTTCCAAACATGTTCGAGATTCCTTTACGGGTAACGCAGCCGCGCTAGAGCGTGAGACTGGTCTGCGCGCGCGGCGAGCTACCACCACGCTCCACTAATTTTGCCTGTACTGACTTCACCTGTCCACCCGCAGGCACTTTAAACGTCATGTCGATACGTTGATAATTTTTAAAACTGAGCTTGAGCGAATCGGCCGTCTCTTTCTGGTCCTCTGGCAAATTGACATTGATCCGCTTGCCATCGCTCTCCACGTTTACGGCCAGTTGCAGCGCGCCTTTAAACTCGCCGCCGCCCGCACCACCCTGCGTCACCAAGGCCCGCACGCGCCAATTGTGCCCATCTGGGTCTTTTTGCACTTGCAATTTTTGGATCGCAAGCGCGCCATCTTTCACTGACCCAGCGGTAAGTTTTTGGAAAAACGACACCTCCTCGCGTAGCTGGGTCACCTCAGTTTGCAAAGCCACGAACTGCGCTTGCAAGGCATCCTTGGTACCAATGGCTACTTTGGCATCATTTTCGAGGGTAATCGCGGATTTTTTGAGCACTTCGTTTTCTTCGCCCAAACGCACGATGTCCGCTTTCATCGCGGTACGCTCTTCTTCAATTTTGCCGATATTGAAGCCACCCAAAATCCGCCCATAATCGAAGCCGCCCCACACCAACCCGCCCAGCAGTGCCAGACCGGCAACCGCCAGCCCCGCCTTCATACGCATGGACATATGCGCCTTGACGGTAAGCCTCGGCGCTGAGTGCCCGAAACGGTTTTTGAGGTTTTTTCTTACGCGGGAAATCATCTTGTGAGTCTTAGAGCTCGATTACGCCTTTTAAGTTGCTAAAACATAAGAATTGAATTGCGCTCGCTCGCACCGATGCGCCAAACAAAATCACAGAATTGTCGAATGATAACGTGAAGCGATATTCAAAGGACATGGGATGCAGCCGTAGCAACGCTTGAAGTACAAATCGAGAAATCGTCTCCTGCCTTCGAGTCAGCACTACGCAGATTTTCGCGATGTAGCGCAAATACCTGCGGCGCAAAATCGCCTTGTTTTCGCATTTATCTCCCCAAAAACCGGCACTTTTCGGCACGAGAAGGTCGCCGCTGCGCCCCTTGCAACCGGTTTTGCGTATGCGTACCTGCGTTACTTTGGCCCATCTAGCGCATACCCTTTAAACGCAAAATGGGCCGCTTGAGCGACCCATTTTCGATAAAACGCCGTAAAAGTTAACGCTTCGAGAACTGCTTGGCCCGGCGCGCACCGCGCAAGCCCACTTTTTTACGTTCCACTTCGCGGGCATCGCGTGTGACCAAGCCAGCGGATTTCAATGCCGGCTTCAACTCGGCGCTGTATTCGATCAACGCGCGCGTGATACCGTGGCGCACCGCGCCAGCTTGGCCGGATTCGCCACCGCCGGTTACGGTGACCATGATGTCCATGTTGTCTTTATTGTTGGTGAGCACCAACGGCTGGCGCACCACCATACGGCCGGTTTCACGGCTAAAGAAAACATCAACGGGCTTACCGTTTACAACGATATTGCCACTGCCCGTTTTCAAAAACACCCGTGCAACAGCCGACTTGCGACGACCTGTGCCGTAATAGTATTTACCGATCATCGCTTAGCACTCCCACGCTTTTGGTTGTTGTGCGCCGTGCGGGTGCGAATCGCCAGCGTAAATTTTCAATTTCTTAATCATTGCGTAGCCAAGCGGGCCCTTCGGCAACATGCCTTTAACCGCCATCGTCAAGATGCGGTCAGGGTACTTACCTTGCAACTTCGTGAAGTTGGTCGTCGAAATACCGCCCGGGTACGTCGAGTGACGGTGATAAACCTTTTGCTCAGCTTTTTCACCGGTAACGCGCAATTTTTCAACGTTGGTCACAACGATGAAATCACCCGTATCCATATGTGGCGTAAACGTTGGTTTATGCTTGCCGCGCAAGCGCGATGCGATTTGTGAGGCCATGCGCCCAAGCACGCGATCAGTGGCATCTACCACGTACCAATCGTGCGTTATGTCTGCCGGTTTGGCGGAATACGTCTTCATATTTAAATCTCAATGAATAATGCGTTCAATCGGAGGAACGCACAAGGATTGCGAACTGCGAAAAGACTGCTATTCTAACTTTTTTTTGTGTTGGTCGTCAACCACTTAGGGAGGACGCACAAAAGAAAACGGCGATGTCCGAAGACATCGCCGTGAAAATTCTGCAATCAAGGAGGAGGAGATGCAGAAGGGCGTACTGCAGAAGGAGGAGGAACTGCAATACGATGAGAAAATTATGACATGGTGCACTGCACAATGCAAGTGGAATTATTGACGAAAAAGGTGGTAGACGATGAAAGTGTTGGTTTCGTGGACAGACGGCGTGCAATTCGTTGCAGAATCGGGCTCCGGCCATGCGGTGGTGCTCGATGGCGCACCTGAATATGGTGGCCGGAATACGGGCATGCGCCCTATGGAAATGGTGCTCGCAGGCACGGCGGGGTGTACGGCATTTGACGTGGTGAGTATTTTGAAAAAAATGCGCCAGGATATTACCGATGTGAAGGTGGATGTAGAGGGTGAACGGGCAGCAGAAGACCCCAAAGTGTTCACCACACTGCACTTCATTTACCGAGTTTCGGGCAACGGGCTAGACCGCGCGAAGGTGGAGCAAGCGGTAAAGCTATCAAAAGAGAAATACTGCTCAGCCACGATTATGTTGGCAAAAACGGCGGAAGTGACTTACGAAATCGTGTTGGGGTAAGATATTTTGGGGGCAAATTAGGCAAAAAAGCGGCACTTTTTCCAGGAGATAAATCCTAAAAAGTGCTTGTTTTGCGCCGCAGGTTTTAAGGCGTGTAAATACACATTTCACGTGGGCGCAGTGTGCAAGACCTCTTCGGTGCCCCGTCACTCCAAACTAAAATTCGTGATACATTTACCGTGTTTTGATACGAATAAATACTTTTGGTGCAACGATGCGAACCACTCTCACACTCGACGACAAAGCCTTTGATTTCGCCAACCAGTATGCTGCCGCTCGCGCGTTGCGCTTGGGCGAAGCGGTGTCGGAGCTCATCCTGCGTGCCAATCAAAACACCGCGGCAAACGCTGCGCAATCCCCAACTAAACCTAGAAAGCAAAACGGCGTGTGGGTGTTCGACTTGCCTGCGACCGCGCCAGTGCTTAGATCCGAGGCAGTTAGAGCATGTTTGGACGATAACCCTTGAGGGCGCTGCTCGACGCGAACGTACTCATCGCGCTGGCCTGGCCCAAACACGAACACCACCAACGGGTGGCAGCGTGGTTCACCAAGCATGGCAAAAAAGACTGGGCAAGCTGTGCGCTCACGCAATCTGCGCTCGTGCGCATTTCCATGCAAACCGCGTTTTCTGAACGCGTGATTTCGTTTCAAGAATCCAGCGCCGTGCTCGCGCTCACGCTTTCCCAAGGTCAACATAGTTTTCTGCCGCTCGACTTCGGTATTGACGCCCTACCCCGCCTTTGCACCGGCGGAATTTACGGCCACCGTCAAATTACCGATGCTTGGTTAGTGTGTGCCGCAGTGCTAAACGAATGCAAATTGGTCACTCTCGACGCAGGCGTGGGCAATCTGCTCGCTACCGCTGCCGAACGTACGAAAAGCATTCACGTTTTGTAGCGCGCGTTTCCCATCGCGGTTGAAGTTCGTCGTCGCAAAACAGCGTTTTTTCGGGAGATAAATCTGAAAACGGGCCAGTTTTACGCCGCAGGTTCTTGTTGGAAATCGTGAAAAACGTAGCCGCGATTAGGCCGCAGGCCGTAATCGAGGCACTTCAGGTTTGTGTGTTTCGTGAAACGGGAAAAACGAGACCGCGGGGCGCAACCCTCTTTGCCCTCGATTACGCCCGCAAAAAACCGCGTGCTAATCGCGGCTACGTAGATGGGGTACGCGCGCTACGCTTGCAGCGAATCAGAAGAAACCAAGCAGCTTTCCAATACCACCCAACGAGACAAGGATCCCGAGAATCCAAGCAATCTCTTTCTTTCTTGATTCCCACCAGTGGGACTTAAAACCCGGTGGTCCTTTGAGATACGTATGAGTCACATCCGCACCAGCTTCAGCAATATCTTTGGGTTGGTAGCCACGACCAGGACTTAGAAAGACCGATCCAGTGCGTGAATTATTGATCTGCCTAATACTCTCGAGATCCTTATGATTCATTTCATCGCGTTCGACTTTGTCTACTTGTTCTGTGCGAATAATTTGTATAGTCCGCAAATCGATGGGCGCGATCAGATCATTGCCACAAAAGAAGGGAGTACCTTTCTCATATGGATTGATAAAGCGCAACTTCAGCTCGTCGGCAGACAAATCTGTGAAAAGTGATCGGTGCGCTTCGTCTTTGCCTACTTTGGCAATTATTTGAAAAAATGACATATGAACTAGACCCAAACTAAAACCGCTCCAACCCCTCAAACTTCCCAGCCGCCATAGAATTCACATGCATCTTCCCGTGCTCAATACACCGATGCAGCGTGGGAATATGTTTGTTCGGGTTCATGACTCCCGCTTCATCCCATGCCCGCTTCACGCCATGAAAAGCGCCTAATTCTTTCGCGGAAAATTGGCTACACATTTGGTTGATTTTTTCGATGCCTACGCCGTGTTCGCCGGTGATCGTTCCGCCTACTTTTACGCACAGCTCCAAAATTTCCGCGCCAAAGTTTTCGGTGCGTTCGCTCTCACCGGGCACGTTAGCATCGTACAAAATCAGCGGGTGCAAATTGCCGTCGCCCGCGTGGAATACGTTGGCGCAGCGCAGGCCGTATTTTGCGGAGAGCGCATCAATTCCGCGCAATACTTCAGGCAGCGCGCGGCGCGGGATGGTGCCGTCCATACAGTAGTAGTCGGGCGAAATGCGTCCGACTGCGGGGAAGGCGTTTTTGCGCCCGCTCCAGTAGCGCAAGCGCTCGGCTTCGTTGGTGGAGAGCTTCACCGAGGTGGCTCCGTTGGCGCGGAGCACTTCATCGATGCGCGCCATTTCTTCTTTTACTTCTTCGGGCGTGCCGTCGGACTCAACCAACAAAATCGCAGCGGCTTCTAAATCATAGCCTGCGTGGACGAAATCTTCTACGGCCTTGGTGGCCACTTGGTCTTGCATTTCCATGCCGCCGGGGATGATGCCTGCGGCAATCACCGCGCCCACCGCTTCGCCCGCTTTTTCTACACTATCAAACGAGGCCATCGCCACTTGCGCGAGCTGGGGCTTGGGCGTGAGTTTGACGGTGACTTCGGTGACGATGCCGAGCAAGCCTTCACTTCCGATGAAGCAGGCGAGCAAATCGTAGCCCGGCGCATCGAGCGCTTCGTTGCCAATTTCCACTACGTCGCCAGTGGAAAGCACAACGCGCACGCGGCGAATGTTATGTACCGTCAATCCATATTTCAAGCAATGTACGCCGCCGGAATTTTCCGCAACATTGCCACCGATGGAGCAGGCAATTTGCGACGATGGATCGGGCGCGTAGTACATGCCCAAATGCACCACGGCTTCGCTTACCGCTAAATTACGCACGCCTGGCTGCACAATCGCGCTCGCGGTTTTCTCATCAATTGAAATAATTTTGTTGAGCTTTGCTGTGGAAAGCACAATACCTTGCTTAATCGGCACAGCGCCGCCTGAGAGCCCCGTACCCGCGCCGCGCGGCACGATAGGCACATCAAATCGGCGGCAGATATTGATGATCTCGATAATTTGCGCCTCGGTGGTGGGCAAACACACCGCGAGCGGCTGCTCACGAAACATGGTGAGCCCATCGCATTCGTAAGGCTTGGTTTCTTCGGGCGTGATGAGCAACGCATCGCGCGGCAGGATGTGTGCGAGAGAGGCTAGGAGCGTGGCGGCTTGCATGGTGAAAATCCTTGAATACCTACAGAGAAGTGTACGCGCCGAAGCTTTGAAATTAAAGCGCGGGTTTCCCTTTGACTAAACGATCGGCAGCTCGGTAGAAAACTTGATTTCTTCCATTGCGAAGCTGGAGCTCACATCGAACAAATCCACCGAGGCAATGAGCCGTTGATACACGCGGTCGTAATCCGCGATATCGGCCACCACCACGCGCAGCAAATAATCAATATCGCCGCTCATGCGATAAAACTCCATCACCTCTGGCAGCGCGCTCACTGCGGCGTTAAATTTCCGAAACCAAGCTGGGCTATGCTGGTTGGTGCGCACGCTTACAAAAACCGTGACCCCTACGCCTAGTTTTTTTGCATCAAGCAAGGCTACGCTTTTGCGAATGAGCCCTTCTTCCTTCATACGGGTGATGCGCCGCCAGCAGGGCGTAGGAGAGAGGTTTACGGCTTCAGCGATTTCGGCGAGGGAGGCTTCCGCATTGCGCTGCAAAATCCTCAATATCTGCTTATCTACGGTATCCATTGCATGTTTTTTTTTAAAATTAGAATATTTTTCTATTTTGCATCAACAATAGCGATAATTTTCGTAAACAATTTCGCGCACTTTTCTGCACAATAATGCCTGAAAACGGCCCATTTTGCGCCGCAGATTTTTGATAGCAATATGAAAACAATTGGCTTAATCGGTGGGATGAGTTGGGAATCAACCGCGCTTTACTATCAAGCAATCAACCGCGAAGTGGCCTCCCGCTTGGGCGGGCTGAACTCTGCAAAACTGTTGCTCGCAAGCGTGAACTTTGCAGAAATCAGCATGGATCAAAAAGCAGGAGAGTGGGATGCACTGGCGCTTCAATTGGGCCGCCTCGCGAAATCGCTCCAAACTGCAGGAGCGGATTGCATTCTCATTTGCACGAACACGATGCACAAAATCGCCCCGCTTGTTGCAGCGGAAATAGCCGTGCCGCTTCTGCATATTTCTACGCCCACTACCTCTGCGATCAAATCAGCTGGATTGACTACCGTGGGGTTGCTGGGCACTCAATTCACCATGTCGGAACCGTTTATGCACGAACGCTATGCGGCAGAAGGCGTGCGCTGCCTCGTGCCCGATAAGGCAACCCAAACCGAAGTGCATCGCATAATTTTTGAAGAGCTTTGTCGGGGCATTGTCTCAGATGCGTCGCGGGCCGCGCTCGTGGATGCCTGCGAAGCGTTGCGGATTCAAGGCGCGCAGGGGATAGTTTTAGGGTGCACGGAACTTACGCTTTCGGTAAAACCGCAACACATTTCGCAACCACTTTTCGATACCACGGCCTTGCATGCGCGTGCGGCGGTAGACTTCGTTTTGTCCCTATAAAAATAAATTTATGTGCCAACTCTTGGCGATGAGCTGCAACAGCGCAGCCGCCATCTCGTTTAGTTTCGCAGGCTTTGCCGAGCGCGGCGGCCGCACCGACCACCACGCCGACGGGTGGGGCATTGGCTTTTACGAAGCCTGTGGCTGCCGCACTTTTCACGATCCAGCGCCTGCCTGCTCCTCGGCATTGGCTGATTTCGTTAAAACCTATCCAATCAAATCCCGCATCGTGCTCGCGCACATCCGCAAGGCGACCCAAGGGGCAACGGGGCTCTCAAATTGCCATCCATTCCAACGCGAGTGGTTAGGCAAGCAGTGGCTTTTTGCACACAACGGGGATTTACGCGCATGGCGGGCACCGCTCTCTGGGGCGGTGTTGCCCGTGGGCACGACCGACAGCGAACATGCTTTTTGCTGGCTGATGGAATCGTTGCGCAGCCGCTTTTCTAGCGGTAATGCACCGCCAAAACAACCTGAGCTTTTTAATGCAATCGCCGAATTTTCTGGTGTGTGCGCCGCGCAGGGCAATTTTAATATGGTGCTCTCCAATGGAGAGTATTTGTTTTTGCATTGTTCAAGCAAGCTCTACACGCTCACCCGAGCGCATCCCTTCCCCATTGCGCAATTGGTCGATTGCGACATGCGTCTCGATTTGAACGCGCTGAATGCGCCCACGGATCGGATCACCATCGTAGCCACGGAGCCGCTCACCGCCGAAGAGCCGTGGCAGGCGCTTGCGACCGGCACGACGCTGGCAATTAAGGATGGCGAAATTGTGTGGTCGCATCAGAATATGGATACGTGCGCGTTTCCTGTGGTTGCGGATAATACTCCGGTCGCAGCGATCGCCTAGCGCTCGCTGCGTTCGCAACTTGCGCGGTGCGGTCGAATATATTAAAAATCATGCATGAATACACCACGCAAACGATCCGTTGCCATGTCGCTCGTGCTCATTGGTGCCACCACGGCAGGCTGTAGCATGGAAGATTCGCGCCCTGTACAGCGCGATGTCTACAACTCCTTCGCCGAATGCAAGGCCGACTGGGGCGACGATGGCGATGCCTGCGAGCCTAATGTAGAGGCCGTAACAGGCGCGAACACAACGGGCACCACCGCAACCACCGGCTCGGGCCACGCCTACCGCTCGGTGTATTACGGGCCTTCGTACTACCCTGGCTACCGGCCCACCAACATCTTGACCAATCGGGGCACCCACTCGGTGGGCAGTAGCGCCCGTGAATCTCGCACGATTTCTAGCGGGAGCGCGCGCAATAGTGGCCACGCGAGCCAAGGTGGACGGGTAAGCCGTGGCGGATTTGGTGGCTCCAGCGCCAGCCGGGGAGCAAGCTCTTGATCCGCGAGCCTTCGAAGCCGCGCGCAGATTGGCGACAACGCTGCGAAGAGGTGGGCTTCGGTTTCCACTCAATTGATGGCATTTATTGGGACGAAACGGCGCGCTACCGTTTCGCCGCTGCGCAGATTGATACGCTAGAGCGCGCAAGTGCGGAGTGCTACCGGGTTTGCATGGAGGCGGCCACCCATATCATCGAACAAAACCGTTTTGCCGAGCTTGCGATTCCCGAAGAAGCGTGGTCGCTCATTCGTGAGTCGTGGGAAAAGGACGCACCTTCTCTCTTCGGGCGATTTGATTTTGCTTACACCGGCGTGGGCGAACCAAAAATGTTGGAGTTCAACGCCGATACGCCTACGGGCATCGTAGAAGCGAGCGTGGCCCAATGGCATTGGCTGGAAGATATGCAGGCCGAACTAGGTGGCAATGCAGACCAATTCAACAGCATTCATGAAAAACTAATTTCTCAGTGGAAGTGGATGCGCGAGGGAAACTTCATCCCACAATCCATGCATTTCACCTGCGTGGGCGACCACGAAGAAGACGAAGGCAATTTGCATTACCTGCGCGATACGGCCATGCAAGCGGGTATCGAGCCGCTCTATGTACCCGTCGAGCAAATCGGTTGGGATGAAGGCAACGATTTTGTAGACCAACACGGCGCACGCATCGATACACTTTTTAAACTCTACCCGTGGGAATGGATGTGGGGCGATGAATTCGGCAAAAATTTACGCCGAAGCACAATGCGCGTGGTAGAGCCGGTATGGAAAATGGTGCTCTCAAACAAGGGCATTTTGCCGATTCTGTGGGAGCTCTTTCCTGATCACCCGAACTTGCTCCCCGCTTCTTTTGAGCAACACAAAATTGGTGGCGATTACGTGAAAAAACCCTTGCTTTCGCGCGAAGGCGGTAACGTAGAGCTTTTTCGTGGGGGCGAAGTATTCAGAGCCAATGGCGACTACGGCGAGGAAGGTTTTGTTTATCAGCAATATTCACCCATTCCCAATTTTGATGGCCACCACGCAACGATTGGCGCGTGGATCGTGGGCGACGAACCCGCGGGCATTGGCGTGCGTGAAGATGCCACGCCGATTACTATGAACACCAGCCAGTTTGTGCCCCATTTTTTTACTTAGGACATTGCGATGAACTCCGTCAACGCCTCCGTTGTGTACTTCGACGATTTTTTGGTCTACTTCGCGCTCGCACTGCTCATTTTGGTGGTGTTTAGCTGGCTGTACATGAGAATTACGCCGTATCGCGAATTGGATTTAATTCGCAATGGCAACACCGCCGCTGCCATTACACTTTCGGGGGCGATGTTAGGCTTTACGCTCCCGCTCGCAAGCGTGGTAGCCAATAGCGTGAACTTGGTGGACATGCTGCTCTTCGCGCTGCTCGCAGGCGTGGTGCAAATGATCGTTTTTGTAGTCGGGCGCAAAATGCTGCCCGGCCTTCCCGGTTCCATTGAAGATGGCAATATCGCCAAGGCTACGCTCATCGCGGCGATGTCGGTATGTGTGGGGTTATTGAATGCGGCGGCATTGACGTATTAAGCTCAAAATACCTGCGGCGCAAAACCGGCATTTTTGAGGAGATATCGTCCAGAAAGCGCCGTTTTTACGCCGCAGGTATTGTGATTTTTCTAACGCCTATCCACAGGCAATGCCCGCACCTGCGTGACCAATTTGTTGTGGGCATCTAGGAATGCAGCGGCAATGACTTTGCCTTCGTTGGTGTTGCTCCAGCCTAAGCCACCGCTTGGCAATTTGCCGAGCATGAAACCGCCCAAACCTAAATCCGTGGCCCGCGCGCTGCCGGTAGCGGCGGCGAGTTGCTCGGTGGTTTCGTTATCCACTAGCAAAAGCACCACTTGCGCTTCTTTGAACTTTACGTTCGCCGCGGCGCCTGCGAAATCCCGCAATCCTGGGATCATTTGCAGAAGCGCCACCCAACCTTGCCCAGCGTTGTTTTCGGAGAACACGAGCGAGGGCGTTACCGTCATCCGCGCGCCGATGCCTTCGCCTTTTTTTACTACGGTCGATTCTTTCAAAATACCTTGCGATTTAAGCTCTTGCTCCTGCACGGTAGCGCGCAAGCCGGCGGCACGATCGAGCACGCGGAAGCACCCTGACTGCTGCATGATAAGCCGAACCAGTGGTATCGGTGAAGGCGGCAATTGGTAGCTAGACAGCACGTTGTAGCCATATGGGCTCTCGGCCAGGGCGACGCTCGTAACAGGGGCATCGCATTTCACGATTTGCGCGCTAGCAGCACTGGCACCGGCGGGGCCTGCCGATCCTTTCACAATAGCGCCGCCCTGCCCCATTTCTTGCTGCCCGCAGGCTGAGAGCAAGAGTGCGCAGATTATAGTTTTTTGCTTCATGCGTGATGGGCTCCGACGGTAAGCGGCGCAGGTGGGCCGCGATCAGCTTCACCGAGCCCGCGTACCATGAGCACACTATCAACCCAGCGTTCGTGTTTATAGCCCACGGAGGGCAACACGCCGGCGAAGCGGAAGCCCGCGCGGGCGTGGAGCGAGATGGAGCCTGCGTTTGCGCTATCGCCGATCACTGCAATCATTTGCCGGAAACCGCTACGCTCGCAACGGGCAATCAGCTCGTTAATGAGCGCGCGACCGATTCCTTTACCCGCCATGCCGGTACGCACATAGATCGAATCTTCCACTGCAAAGCGATAGGCATAGCGGGCGCGATAGGCGCTGGCATAGGCGTAGCCTTGCACGATGCCATCGATTTCCGCTACGAGATACGGATAGCCTGCCGCCGTAATATTTTCGTAGCGGGAGCGAAACTCGGCTTCCGAGGGCGGTGAAATTTCGAACGAAGCGGAACCGTGGAGCACATGATACTCGTAGATGTTCGCGATGACTGCAAGATCGGCGATGGTGGCGCTGCGTAGGCTCAACATAGTGTTCCGTTCAACAAAAAAATACGCCGCAAGTACACAATACCTGCGGCGCAAATCCGGCACTTTTTGAGGTTTATCTCCCCAAAAATCGCACTTTTTTGAATCTACTGTGCAACGGAAACTTCAACCCGACGGGCTTCTTTCAAATCGCCCGAGCCGGTTGTTTGCTCAGGCTTTTGCATGACGACGCGGTCTTCTGCGATCCCGCCAGCAACGAGCACGCTACGCACGGCTTTCGCACGATTTTTAGCCAACTCTTGGTTAGCAGCTAAATCGCCCGTTGCATCGTGGTAGCCCGAAATCGAGAGCTTGGCCGCAGCGTTTGCTTTGGCGTAGGCAACCAAGTCTTTCACCGTAGCGCTGGCATCGGTTGGCAAATCTGTTTTGCCAGACTCGAAATAAAACTTTGCATTAGCAGGCTTGGCAACCATAGCCGCAACGGCGGGTGCGGCTACGGCAGCTACTGGAATTGCAGCAGCCACCACCGCAGCAGGCGCGGCTGCAATGGCGGTTGCCGCTGCGGCAACCGTAGTTGCGGCGGTCGCAGCGACGGCCACTGCAGGTGCGCTCACAGCTACAGCTGCATGGCTAGCGCCAGTGTGCTTCACAACCCCCGCGCCAGGAAGCAAGGGCACAATTAACAACGCTACGATGTTGATAATTTTGATGAGCGGATTCACAGCTGGGCCCGCAGTATCTTTGTACGGATCGCCAACGGTGTCGCCCGTTACCGCTGCTTTGTGGGCATCGGAGCCTTTGCCGCCGTGGTGGCCATCTTCAATGTATTTCTTCGCGTTATCCCACGCGCCGCCGCCGGTACACATTGAGATTGCAACGAACAAGCCGGTCACAATCGTGCCCATCAGCAAGCCGCCCAACGCCGCTGCACCGAGCGTTAAACCAACGACGATCGGCACAAATACAGGCAACAAGGAAGGAATAATCATCTCTTTGATCGCGGCACTGGTCAACAGGTCCACTGCTTTGCCGTACTCAGGCTTGCCCGTGCCATCCATAATGCCTTTAATGTCGCGGAACTGGCGGCGCACTTCTTCTACCACTGCGCCCGCTGCGCGACCGACCGCTTCCATCGCCATTGCAGCGAAAAGGAACGGAATCAACCCGCCAATGAACAAGCCTACGATTACTTTGTGGTCCGATAAATCGAACGTGGTGGAGATACCGCGTGACTCTAAGCCGTGCGTGTAATCGGCGAACAACACGAGTGCGGCCAAACCGGCCGAGCCAATGGCGTAGCCTTTGGTTACGGCTTTAGTGGTGTTGCCCACCGCGTCCAACGGATCGGTTACGTTACGCACTTCCTTAGGCAAATTGCTCATCTCAGCGATGCCACCCGCGTTATCGGTAATCGGGCCGTAAGCATCGAGTGCCACCACAATGCCAGCCATTGAGAGCATGGCCGTTGCAGCAATCGCAATGCCATAAAGACCGGCGAGCGAATGGGCCGCGAGGATGGCGGCACACACCGACAACACAGGCCATGCCGTAGATTTCATCGAAATGCCGATACCAGCAATGATGTTGGTTGCGTGGCCGGTGGTTGAGGCTTTCGCTACGTGGCGCACTGGCGCGTATTCGGTCGCTGTGTAATATTCGGTGATGAACACCAGCGCAGCGGTGAGCACGATACCGACGACGCAGGCGCCGAACAGATTCATCGTAGATACGCCATCGATGCCGCTCATCATGGCTTGCGTTACGAAAAAGAATGCAATCAACGAAATAATCGCTGCAACAGCCAAGCCTTTGTACAAGGCTGTCATGATCTTGCCTTTGCCGCTGTACTTTACAAAGAAACAACCGATAATCGAGGCGATGATGGACACGGCGCCCAACGCGAGCGGGTAAGCTGCGGCCATCGCGGCGTTGCCTTTCATGAGCAACGCGCCCAGCAGCATGGTGGCAATAATTGTCACCGCGTAGGTTTCAAACAAATCGGCGGCCATCCCAGCGCAATCGCCTACGTTGTCGCCTACGTTATCGGCGATAACAGCGGGGTTACGTGGATCATCTTCCGGAATGCCAGCTTCTACTTTGCCCACCAAATCGGCACCGACATCTGCACCTTTGGTAAAGATGCCACCGCCCAAACGGGCGAAAATCGAAATCAGCGAAGAGCCAAACGCGAAGCCCACCAGCGGGGCCATGATGCCGTGGAGACCTTCTTTCATCATGTTTGGCGTATGCGCTGCAGTGCCGAGCAGGTACATATAAAAACCTGCAACCCCGAGCAAGCCTAAACCCACGACCAACATGCCGGTGATCGCGCCGCCCCGGAAGGCCACCGCGAGCGCTGCGTTGATGCCGCTACGGGCGGCTTCGGCGGTACGCACGTTGGCTTTTACCGAAACGTTCATTCCGATAAAGCCTGCTGCGCCGGAGAGCAAAGCGCCCAGCACAAAGCCTAAGGCCGTGTTCATGCCCAAACCGGGCACTACGGCAATGATGACAGCAATGATCACGCCAATGACCGTAATGGTTTTGTATTGACGCGAAAGGTAGGCACGTGCGCCCGCCTGGATGGCGGCAGCAATTTCTTGCATCCGCGCGTTACCGGCTGGAAGGCCGTTAATCCAACTGATTGACCACACGCCATAGGCGACGGCGATTGCCCCGCAAATGAGCGCGAGCCAAAGCGCTGCTTGAGCTGTCATGAAGATTCTCCTTGATTGTTGAAATGGGTATTACGAAAACTGCCCCGAATGGCTGCGCCATGCGTGCGGCGCAACTCGTTCGAAATTAGAACGCGCATTGTACTTCGGTTAGAACTTACGCTTTGAGCGCAGCCAACACCTTAGTCGTGATATCGGCCACGGCACCAACGCCTTCCACTTTTTGGTATTTCGGCGCGCCGACTTCCCCCGTTTTAGCCCAATTGCCGTAGTAGCTCAAAAGCACTTCGGTTTGGTCGTGATACACCTTGAGCCGGGTTTTCACCGTTTCTTCCTTATCATCGTCGCGCTGTACGAGCGGCTCGCCAGTAACATCATCCAACCCGGTCACTTTCGGCGGGTTGAACTTCACATGATAGGTGCGCCCCGAGGCGGAGTGCGAGCGGCGGCCCGACATGCGCTCCACGATATCGGAATCTGGCACCGCGATTTCGAGCACAAAATCAAGCGCCACATTGGCGTTTTTCATGGCATCGGCCTGCGGGATGGTGCGCGGGAAACCATCGAACAGATAGCCTTTGGCGCAATCGGCTTCTTTGAGCCGCTCTTTGACCAAACCGATGATGATGTCATCCGAAACCAGTGCCCCGGAATCCATAATGGCTTTGGCTTTTTTGCCAAGCTCCGTGCCCGCTTTTACCGCTGCGCGCAGCATGTCGCCGGTGGAAATTTGCGGAATGCCGTAGGTTTCACAGATAGTTTTAGCTTGCGTGCCCTTGCCTGCGCCGGGCGGGCCTAAAAGAATGAGTCTCATTGTCCCTGTTCGTCTTGCTTGAATTGATGGTTTGCTGCATCGCGGCAATTCCGCGCCATAGCCTGCACTTTACAGCATCTTAGCCCAATACCTGCGGCGCGAAATCAGCCTTTTTTAGAAATTATCGGCTGAAAAAGTCGAACGCTTATAACGCGCAGTCGTTAAGCTCGCTACAGAAAACGGAGAAAACCGAATCGCGTTTTTTGCTATTGCCACTGTAAACGGAAATTCCCATTTACAAACATTTCCGCTAATTTCGCGTAATCCTCTGGGGTATCAATCCCCGGCGGAAGCGGTGCATCGAGCTGCGCTACGGCAATAACCACCCCGCGCTCCAGCGCCCGAAGTTGCTCAAGCGACTCTAGCGCTTCGAGCTGACCAACGGGCCAAGTGGGAAAACCCTTTAAAAATCCAGCACGGTAGGCGTAGAGCCCCACATGGCGAATCGCCTTGTTGCGCAAAGCGCTGGGCATACCGCCAATTTTGCTGCTATCGCTCGCGAACGCGTCCCGGGCGTAGGGAATAGGTGCGCGGGAAAAATAGATGGCTTCGCCCGCCGCGTTTTGCACGAGCTTCACCACGTTAGGGTTAAAAAACTCCTCCTGCTCCGTAATCGCGTGACCCACGGTGGCCATGCCTGCACGCGGGTGTTCGGCGAGCGTACGGGCGACTAAATTAATCGCTTCTGGAGGAATAAATGGCTCGTCGCCTTGCACATTCACCACAACGCTGTCGGCGCTAAGCCCAAGCTTGGCAGCTGTTTCGCTCAAGCGATCTGTGCCCGTGGGGTGGTTGCTAGAAGTCATCACCACTTCAACGCCGTGGGCCTCGCAGGCAGCGGCAATGCGGGTGTCGTCGGTGGCAACCACAACCCGCGATGCGTGCGAAAGCCGAGCCTGCTCGGCCACGCGCACCACCATCGGCTTACCGCCAATGTCAATGAGCGGTTTGCCAGGGAAGCGGGTGGACGCGTAGCGCGCGGGTACCACCACGATAAATTCAACTTCAACGCTCAAAGCGCCTCAACCTCTTCGGGTGAGAGCTTGCGGGCTTCATCTTCGAGCATGATGGGGATGCCATCGCGCACGGGGTACGCTAGCCGCGCGGATTTGGAAATGAGCTCGTTGGCGTGCGCTTTCCAAATGAGCGGGCCTTTGGTGACAGGGCACACGAGTATTTCAAGCAGTTTTGGGTCCACGTTGTTTTTGGCTAGATTGGATTCGTTGAAGCAACCACTCTACCAGATCGGGCGTGACGCGGGTTTGGGTGTGGGCGACTAAGATTTTTTTGTTCACGACTTGCACAATCCGCGCGATTTTCACGGCATCTTTTTCGGTCACCACGATGGTGTCGCTGGGCTGGGCGTTTAGGATCTCGGCAGAAATTTCCGCGTGATCGGGCAACGCCACCTGCTTTTCGATCAATACCTGCGGCGCAAAAATGGCCATTTCTGAGAAATATCTCCCAGGATTTCCGATTCCTGCGAGCACGGTAATCCTTTCATTCAGTACGAGCACAACAGGCGCGCCCTCGAGCGTGCGTAATTCGCAAATGGTCATCTGCATCGTGAACTCATTGGCGTAGCCCATCGTTGGGCCACCATTTACCACCACGGCATCGCACAGCGCGAGCCGCTCAGGGGACTCTCGTAATGGCCCAGCTGGCAAAAAGCGTCCGTTACCGAACTTGCGGTTACCGTCTACCACTCCAATTTCAAGATTTCTCGGCAAAGCGTAATGGGAAAGCGCATCATCGGCCAAAATCACTTGCAGTGTGGGCGAAACGGAAAGAAGCTTTTCCACCGCGCTGACACGTTGCGCGCACACGCAAATAGGGTGGCCCGCGCGTGCGTACAAAAGCGGTTCGTCACCCACTTCGCTGGGCGCATCGCCCGCTTGCACGATGCGCGGTGCACGCGGAGAAGCCGGATAGCCTCGGCTCACGATCCCCACGGAGATGCCTCGGGCACGCAACGCATTGGCCAAAAAAAGAGTGAGTGGCGTTTTGCCCGTGCCGCCTACTGTAACGTTGCCGATGGCAATGATTAAGCACGGAAACCGATGCGCAGAAATACGCTTTTTCTGAGAGATATTTGCCCAAAATGCCCATAATTGTGCCGCAGGTATAAGGGGCGCGGTACGCCAAGTGAGCGTGGAGAGGTACCAATCCGATTCGACGCCCATTACGCTTCAGCCCACGCGGTTATTTCGGCTTGTTCGCCGTTTGCGTGGCAAAGGTAATTTGGGTGAGTTGGGCTTGCCGCGCGGCTTCCATCACGTTGATCACCGATTGATGGGTTGCCTGGGCATCGGCGTTGATGATCACGATTGAATCTTGCGAATCCTGAGCCGCCGCTCGGAGCGCCGCCGCTAGCGAAGGCACGCCGCCCACAATGTTCACCACTTGCTTGTTAATGGCAATGCGCCCACCGGCATCCACGCCTACATTGATTTCCTTAGGCTTCTTGCTCTGCTGCTCGGCCTCGGCATCGGGCAGTGTGATTTTGAGCTCGCTAAATTTGGAGTAAGTGGTGGTGGCCATCACGAAAATAAGGATCACCAACAGCACATCAATC
Source organism: Betaproteobacteria bacterium (assembly GCA_031376405.1). Taxonomy (GTDB): domain Bacteria; phylum Pseudomonadota; class Gammaproteobacteria; order Burkholderiales; family Casimicrobiaceae; genus JANMDS01. The sequence goes on along the minus strand of JANMDS010000030.1, from coordinate 218 downwards.
AACGGTACAAAATTGATCTCGGGCTCTTCGCGAAACCTGCCACGACGGAAATTCATTTGAGCTTATCGTGATGAATCGCGTTCACCATGTGCAGCGCTTGTTGTTCCATATTTACCAGCAACGTATCTACTTTACCGCGCAAATAGCGATAAAAAATGAGCGCAGGCACGGCTACGATAATGCCCATCGCGGTGTTGTAAAGCGCAATGGAAATACCT
>JANMDS010000003.1:0-3430 GCA_031376405.1 Betaproteobacteria bacterium | reverse complement strand
CCAAGCCCACCTGCACGTGTAGTTCGACGCTCGCACTTTGATTGGATTCGCTGGGTGGTGAAAAAAACTGAAACGACTTTCGTGCGACTGAACTTAGCGCCACCGCGACGTTTTCTTGTACAGTGAGCGAGCCGAAGGCGGCAGCGATTTGAAACGTACGTCCGACGCCTAGGCGCCAGATATCTCGGGTGGTTCGACCCACAATATTCTGACCAGCGAAGATTATTTGCCCCGCGCTCGGAGCAAGTTGCCCCATGAGCATATTGAAGCAGGTGGTTTTCCCTGCACCATTTGGGCCAATGAGGGCGAGAAAGTCACCTGCGTTAAGCGTGAAGCTCACATCCTTTACTGCACGAAAATCGCCGTACGATTTCGATAGATTCTTCACCTCAAGAAGCGGCGAACTCATCGTTGGATCCGTAATTTTTTGATGGTGCCCATCACGCCGCGCGGGAATACCAAAACGATCATGAGGATGAGTCCACCCATTGCGGCCCTCCAGTATTCGGTCGAGCGCGCCAGCCAATCTTGTAAAACGGTGAAAATCGCAGCGCCAAGTACCGGACCAGAAAGTGTTTCGATACCGCCTAGGAGCACCATCACCAACGCATCAATCGAACGCGGTGTGGCAACCACTTCGGGGGAAATGCTTCCTTTCGAAAAAGCGAACAACGCACCAGCTAACCCTGCAAATAGTCCGGCAATAACAAACGCAAACCACTGTACGCGCTTAACGTGCACGCCGATGGCTTCGCTGCGGCGTGCGGCATCGCGTGCGGCCCTCAGTGTGAGCCCGAAGGAGGCGTAAATCATGCGCCACATGAGCAAGATGCTGCCCGCGCACACGGCGAGCGTGAGCCAGTAAAAATTACGTTTATCATTAAAAAACTCAGGGGGCCACACACCGGTCAAGCCGTTGCTGCCGCCCGTAACATGGTCCCACTGGAAAATAATGGACCACACGATGGACGCAAAGGCCAGGGTCAGCATGGCGAGATACACGCCTGATAGTCGCACGCAGAGCCAACCAAAAACGATGGCTGCAACCCCGGCAGCAGCCGTTCCCAAGGCAAGCGCACTGGCCATGGCGAAACCGGCTTTAAGCGCGAGCGCCGCTGCGTACGCACCGATGCCGAAATAGGCGGCATGACCAAACGAATGCATCCCACCTGGGCCCATCATGAAGTGCAAACTGACCGCAAACAACGCAAAAATGATGATATCGGTTGCAAGCACGGTGAGGTAGCGGTCTCCAAGAACGGGTAGGGCCACGAGTGCCACCAATACGAGGCAAAGACCAACAAGTTGCCACCTGTTTGGTGGTGCAAGCGGGGCTTCAATGAGCCCTGTGATGCGGGGTGCAGCGAGCGGCTTGCCAAGCAAGCCGTGGGGGCGCACGGACAAGACAAGGGCCATGATGATGAACTCAACGACGAGCGTAAGCTTAGAGAACGCAAAGCTCGTCCCAAATAATGAGACATCGCCAATTGCGTAACAGTACGCTTTGGCTAAGCTAATGAGGATGGCCGCGAGATACGCGCCGGTAAGCGAGCCCATACCGCCGACGACGACCACGACGAACACGTCTCCGATGATCGCCATGTCCATATTGAGGTTCGCGGGCTCACGTGGAATCTGCAACGCACCGCCGAGCCCAGCTAAAAACGCACCGAGCACAAATACCAACGTGAACAATCGGGATTGATTCACTCCAAGCGCGGAAGTCATTTCGCGGTCTTCCGTGGCCGCTCGAACGAGAATGCCAAAGCGGGTGCGGTTCATGAGCGCATGTAGCGCAAACAGTACCAACGGACCGATTACGATGAGAAACAAGTCGTATTCCGGAACCCGTCGTCCCGCGAGCTCAATTGCACCTTTTAAGCCAGGCGCGCGCGGACCCAAAATGTCTTCCGCACCCCAAATCGCCAGTGTTGCGTCTTTAATAATGAGAACAACGGCAAATGTGGCGGTGAGTTGAAGTAAATCAGGCGCGTCATAAATGCGTTTCAGAAGGAGTGTTTCGATGACCAGCCCGACTACGGCTACGGCAAACGCGGCGATCAGCGCGCCACCCCAAAAACCGAGACCACCGCCTACTTTTTGCGCGAGCGTAACCGCGATGTACGTGCCCAACATATAAAGCGAGGCATGGGCAAAATTAACGATCCGCGTGACGCCGAATGTGAGCGAAAGGCCGACGGCGACTAGGAAGAGCGCGGACGCGGAGGCGAGGCCATTTAGGGTTTGAATGAGAAATGCGGACATCGCCCCAAGGATAGCGTATTTTTGGGGCGATAAATGTCAAAAAGTGCCGTTTTTACGCCGCAGGTATTACCAGGCGAAGCGGGTTAGCGTATCCCGCCTACGTAACGACGCATAACCGCTTGCCGCTCGGGTGTGTAGGCAAGCTGAGCAGGCTCTGGAGCCGCGGGTTCTTCGTCTTCAGAGGTAAATTCTGGAATATCTGCGAGGGTCGCAGACGGGTGACCCGGATCTGATCGGTAGTGCGTGGACGGCGCGATGGGATCAAATGGAACATCGCGCATCCCATCGGCCAAACCAAAATCGGCAGCCAAACAAAGTGCCGATTCTTGCACGTCCGAGTTGGGGTGCTCAATCGCGGTAACAAGCGCTTCATTCAGGTACTCACGGTCAAGCACTGCTATTTTCGGTTCGAACTGAATGCCCATCTCGCGCAGCGCGCCACGAATACGAGACATATGAATGATTTGATTGCTGGTCATAGTGTGGACTGGGGAGGGTGGACGGTTTCACCGTGTAAAGTGAGATCGAGCCCCGCGTCTTCATCGTCGAAACTGACGCGCAGCAGATCAAAGAATTTGAGAGGCAAGACGATTACCGCAGTAAGCGCTGCGGCGTAGGCCGCGGTGATGAGGATGCCTGCCAATTGCGCGCCAAAGGCGACGCAATCCGGGCCGAAAAGTGGCAGCACAAGTAAGCCCACCGCGGCTGGGAGTGCGTGCAGAGAAAATATATCCATCGAATCATCGACGTTGCGAAAGCGGCGAATGAATACCGTGGCTAAAAATCCTACAGCAGCGCCCATCATTCCGATGATGATCGCTAATCGCGGCGTGAGCCACATCGCATTGGTGGAGCAGATGACTGTGCCAGCGATCGCTCCGGATGCCAACCCGAGCGATGAAACGATCTGACTGCGCAGTCGCTCCAGTACCATCCACGAAAGTACACCGCCCATCGCGCCGGCCAAGAGATTTGGGGCGATGCCGTCGGTCGCAAACGGGGCTCGCAAAAAATCCCCAGAAATGAGGCCAAGTATCCAACCCAATACCATGACCAAGGCGCCGACAAACCCGAGCCCGAGATGATAGGGCGGCATCGGGATGCGACCATATCCACGCCGCGCACCCGTGGCTAAACTTAGACCGAGTGCGCTGATCCCCACTGC
>JANMDS010000528.1:0-4056 GCA_031376405.1 Betaproteobacteria bacterium | reverse complement strand
AGGTAACGACGTTGCATTTTCGTCGCTTTGCTGATGCAAAAGCGGCGGCAGCCAACAAAGCCCGCCCATACAAAAAAGATCAGCGTTTGCTCACGCTTGAGAAGGGCGTAAACGATCGCCCCGAAGCAATCCGAACGATTTGGCACAGCTTGCGTACGCTCGATGGCAAGAAGCCCGCTAGCGGAGAGCGCTTCAAGCGCCAGAAGTAACGTAGCTTAGCGAACGCGCTAAAGCTAAAGCGCGCGAGTCCAGCCAATATTTCGTGAGCAGAACTCGCGCCATAGCGGTTTTGACGCTAAGTCTTACGGCTCGCTCGTAATGCGTGCACTGCACACCCCGCAAGTAGCAAGCACGAAAGCGCCCAGCCAATCATGCCGCCTACCGGCACGTTCTGCGCTGGGGCGAGTGGGCCATCTGCCAGTACGTTGAAGCTCGAGGTCGCGTACACCGTTCCACCCGCATCGCGTAGGCTCACGGTGCGCAATCCTGGCGATTGAAACGCGATGTCTCCAAAACGTTGCGGTACGCCAAACGCTTGTGAGAATACGCGCGTGCCGATTGGCAGTGTCGCGTTCGAATCGCTGGATACAACCGACAAGGCAGGCGTAGCCGTATCCAAGCAATTGAACACGCTCAACGCGTGAACGCTGCCTACGCGCGTGATCGTCGGCGGTCGGGCAATCGCGAGCGAGACACAACCTACTTCGAGCAGGATGCCCATCGGCAAGACATTAAACGTCTCCGAAATCACAATGTTCTTCGCAGCATCCCGCGCGGTAATGGTTTGAATTCCAGGTGTTCGAAAATACGCATTGCCTGGGGAGATCGCGCCGGCCTGCATCGTTAAAAAATTGTAGTTAAAGTTTGCAGGCAAGACACCATTTGGATCGCTCGATTCAAACGTAAGCGTTCCAATGGGTGGTGCCACCGCGCATTGCCCTAAAGTCAGATAGATTGGGCGTTCTTGGGTAACGTCCATCACCACGGAGGGTTTAGCCGGGCACCCAGCAGTGCCGATATAGAAAGTGAGCTCGAAGGGCGGTAGCGGCGAAAGTGCGTTGGCTAAGTTAGGACCGAGCAAGCTTATGAGTGCGATGATCCAGCGAGTGCGCATTTCGTACTTTCCATAGGTGCGGTGCGGTAAGTGTAGGTAGAAACGGCTGCGCCTGCAATCACAGAATACGTGGCCATTCGTAAGCGAAATCACGCCAAAATCAGGGAGATTAGATCAAAAAAGAGCCTTATTTGCGCCGCAGGTATTGGGTGCGTTTACGTTGCGCATTGGATGCCTAACGATTCTGTATGATGCAGAATTGCGCAGCGGACTTAGCCGCTAAGCCCCTCACACCTCGAAGAAGAAATCCCCATGTCAAACACCATGTACGCCAGCTCCATCCCGCTTTTTAAGCAAATGCTTGGAGGGCTTAAAACGTGCCTATCTAAAGCGGAAGCACTTGTCGCGGAGAAAAAGTTAGATCCGAACGCGCTTTTGCAGGCGCGGCTCTATCCGGACATGTTTCCTCTTTTGCGGCAAGTGCAAGTGGCCACCGATTTCGCTAAAAGTGTGTCAGCCCGACTCGCGGGAGTGGAAGTCCCCAAGCAGCCAGATAGCGAGCTAACTTTTGCAGATTTGCAGGCGCGCATTGACACGGTGCTCGCTTTCATCGGCGGGTTGGATGCCAACGCGTTCGAAGCTGCCGCCGCGCGCGAAATCGTAACGCAGGCCGGTACGCCCAAAGAAAAGCGGTTCACCGGTCAATCATATCTTTTGAACTACGGCTTGCCTCATTTCTTTTTCCACACTACAACCGTGTACGCGATTCTGCGGCACAACGGCGTAGAAGTGGGTAAGAAAGATTACATCGGCACGTATTGATGTGAGGCGCAGGTTTTTCCGCTAGCTCATCACGCTGCCGCCGTCTACATTGAGCGTCTGCGCGGTGATGTAGCGGGCTTCGTCGCTGGCTAAAAATACCGCTGCGCCAGCGATATCTTCCGGCGAACCCATGTAACCCAAGGGCACGGCTAAACCGACGCGGCGCTTTTTCTCACCGATAGGTAGATTTTCGTATTTCGCGAATAGCGCATCTACGCCTGCCCACATCGGTGTATCGACCACACCGGGCGAGATCGCATTCACCCGAATATGGTGGGGCGCCATCGCGAGCGCCGCGCTTTGGGTGTAGCTAATCACGGCTGCTTTGGTTGCGCAGTAATGGGATACGAGCGCCTCGCCCCGACGCCCTGCTTGCGAAGCCATGTTTATGACCACGCCTTTATTGTTGGCTGCAACCATGCGAGCAAGCACTTTTTGCATCACAAAAAACATCGCTTTCACGTTTACCGAAAAGAGCGAGTCGTACATTGCTTCGCTGCTTTCGAGTAATGGAGCCATATCGAACACCGCAGCGTTGTTGAAGAGTACGTCGATCGGGCCGAATAGTTCTTCGGAATCGGAGATAACTTGATCGAGGCCGCCAATGTTTGTGATGTCTGCGGCGAAATATTGCACGGTTGCTTCTGAGGTGTCGAGCGCTTTCATCGCGTCAACAAACTTTGAACTCGGCTTCGGTGCTTTGTCCACCACCGTGCAACGGGCGCCTTCACGTAGGTACGCTTTTAGTACGGCCAAGCCGATACCGCCGCCTGCTCCAGTCAATAAAACGTGTTTGTTGCGGAGGCGAGAAGTCATGGGTGGGAGGCTACGAAGTGTTGAACGCGTACGCTTGCTCGGCGTACAGCATCGGTGAGAAGAGAAGAGCCTGCAAGCTCGCCCCAAAGCGTTGGGTTGCCACAAAAAGCGGCAACCGGGTCGTGCGCGTCGCAGATTGCATGGGCAACGCGTTCGTCCATCGCTTGGTCTTGGTAAATGTAGTCAATTTCGCCCCGATGCCAGCGCTGCAAATAGGCCAGAAAGAGCGCAGGCAGCATGGCCACACTTTGAATGGACGCGCCTTGTGCGAGACGCTCCCGAATCGTCGGCGCAATGAAGCCTGGGATTTTTGAAAAGCCGTCCATTGCGACCCGTTGATTGGTATCTTCAATGGCTGGATTGCTGAAGCGATCAAGCACTACGTCTCGGTAGGTTTGCAAATTGATCGGGCAGGGGTGTTGAGGCGTATCCAGCACGGGGATTGCGTCGTCGGTGACGTAGTCGAACCCCATTTTCCGAATTGCAGGGTCGAGCGCACCTTCATGTATGAAGCGATAACCCACGAGCGTGCCCGCCCATGCGATGCAGCTATGCGTGGCGTTTAGCAGGCGAATTTTTGCCTCTTCATACGCATCAACCGAGGTGACTAGCTCTACGCCAACGCGGCCCCAGTCGGGTCTGCCCGCTACAAAATTATCTTCGATCACCCACTGGATGAAACTCTCGCCCATCACTGCTGCGGCATCATCAACTCCCGTTGCTTGCAACACCCGCTCGCGTACCGCAGGGGTCGGGCGAGGGGTAATCCGGTCTACCATCGCGTTGGGCGAAACCGTGTTGATCGTAACCCACGCTTTCAACGATTCGTCGCCGATGTGGTCGATAAATTGCAATAAACCAGCGCGGGCACGCTCCCCGTTGTGGCGCAAATTGTCGCAATTGAGTAATGTGACCTCGCCAGATTGGGCCAGCGCCCGTGCCCGCAGGATCGCGACGAGTGCGCCGTAAATCGTGCTGCCCGCCTCGCCACGCAGGGCAAGCGCGATGTCACTTTGTACATCCGAATTTTCCGCAGCGAGCGCATGGCTGGGCGTGAGGTAATAGCCTGCTTCCGTTACCGTAAACGAGATGATTTTTGTAGCGGGGTCTGCGCCGAGCGCAATGAGCCCAGCGAGCGAACGCTCCCACGGCACAATCGTGCGAATGGAGCTGATGGGCGTGTAGGTGCGCGCGCCCGCAGGCGTTACGGTTTCAAGCGTGTACCGCCCGCCTTGCGCGATCAGCGCGTTTTGGTTCGCCTCCATATCGGGGCGAAGATTGCCGCCAGCAAGCACCCATTCGGTATCGCCAAGATCGTGCAGCTGCTGCAAATACACGGCTTGATGCGCGCGGTGGAACGAGCC
>JANMDS010000495.1:0-8245 GCA_031376405.1 Betaproteobacteria bacterium | reverse complement strand
CTTGCGCGCCGACCAACGCGTTGCTTGGTAATCCAAACGCGATAGCTGAAGCACTCGCTACGCAGGGCGAAAGCGTAAAACAAGGGCTGGCGCTTTGGCAAGGCGATGCCCAAGCGCAGCGCATCAGCATGACTGATTTTGCAGCGTTTGAAGTGGGCAAAAACGTAGCGATGTCGCCCGGTGCGGTGGTGTTTCGCAACCCGTTGATCGAAATCATCCAATACACGCCGACAACTAAAAAAGTGTTCACGCGGCCGTTGCTCATCGTGCCGCCGTGCATCAACAAATACTACATTCTCGATCTCACGCCGGAAAACTCGTTCGTAAAACACGCCGTGGACGCAGGGCACACGGTGTTCATCGTCTCGTGGCGCAATGTGCCCGAGGAAATGGGCAAGCTTACGTGGGAAGATTACCTCCAAGAAGGCGCACTGAGCGCAATTGAAACCGTTAAAAAAATAACGGGCGAAAAAACAATTAACGCGCTCGGTTTTTGTGTGGGCGGCACGATTTTGAGTTGTGCGCTGGCAGTGCTCGCCGCGCGCGGGGACAAATCGGTTGCCAGCGCTACCTTTCTCACCACGTTACTTGATTTCCGTGAGCCAGGGGAAATTCAGGCTTACATCAGTGAAGCTTTTCTAAACATGCGCGAAGCCGAGCTGCTTGCAGGCGGGCGCTTAAAAGGCAAGGAGTTAGCCGATGCGTTTGCATCGCTGCGGGCCAACGAGTTGATTTGGTTTTTTGTGATCAACAATTATTTGCTAGGCAAAAAGCCACGCCCTTTCGATTTGCTCTACTGGAATAGCGATTCGACCAATTTAGCCGGTCCGTTTTATGTGTATTACCTGCGCGAGTTTTATTTGCGCAACCAACTGCGTGAGCCCAACGTGCTTACCATGTTGGGTGAAAAGATTGATCTGGGAAAAATCGCGATGCCAAAATTTGTAGTCGCTACCCGCGAAGACCATATCGTGCCTTGGAAAAGCGGCTTTGCCTCCGCCCAATTGTTGGGCAGTGACACCCAGTTTGTATTGGGCGGCTCCGGCCACATCGCAGGCATTGTGAACCCGCCGGCAAAGCAGCAGCGGCAGTATTGGAGCGCACCATTGAAGGCTAAACAAACCCACGACAGTTGGCTCGAAACCGCGCCGGAAGTGGCCGGTAGCTGGTGGCCGGCGTGGACGCAATGGCTCGCAACCCATGGCGGAAAACCCATTGCAGCGCGTATAGTGGGTGCTAGTAAAAAATATCCTGCGCTCGGAGCAGCGCCCGGACTTTACGTTTTCGATAAAGCTTAACTCAACAGGGAGAAATAACATGGTTCAACGTATTGCAATGGTCACAGGCGGCATGGGTGGATTGGGCGAGGCCATCTCTATCAAGCTAAAGTATCAAGGTTGCCGCGTCGTCGTCACCTACTCTGGTGGCAACAGCAAAGCCTCTGAGTGGCTGGATAACATGAAAACAAAGGGCATGGAGTTCTTGGCCTATCAGGTTGACGTGGCCGATTACGATTCGTGCGCGGCGATGGTGGCGAAAGTGCAAGCCGAAATCGGCCCGATTGATATTTTGGTGAACAACGCGGGCATTACGCGCGACATGACGTTTAAAAAAATGGATAAGGCGAGCTGGGCTTCGGTGATGAGCACCAACCTAGATAGCGTGTTCAACATGACCAAACCCGTGATCGAAAACATGGCCGAGCGGGGTTGGGGCCGCGTGGTAAATATTTCTTCGGTCAACGGCATTAAAGGCGCGTTCGGCCAAACGAACTATTCGGCCGCCAAGGCCGGTATGCATGGCTTTACCAAAGCATTGGCTCTTGAATATGCCCGCAAGAGCGTAACGGTGAACACCATTTCTCCTGGCTACATTGGCACGAAAATGGTCACCGCGATTCCGCAAGAAGTGCTCGATTCGAAAATCATTCCGCAAATCCCGATGGGGCGTTTAGGCAAGCCCGAAGAGGTGGCAGGCTTGGTGGCCTACCTTGCATCCGACGAAGCGGCATTCGTAACTGGCGCGAACATTTCGATTAACGGCGGACAACACATGCAGTAACCGATCTGGTTTCAGTAGCGAATTAGCGCAAATACCTGCGGCGCAAAATAGGCATTTTTTGGCAACACTCTCCCAAAAAATGTCTATTTTGCGCCGTAGGTGTTTTGAAGTTTTGGCAAAACTGCCCGCAAAATTTAACCAAAAAGGACGTCTCAGCATGCTCTCATTAAATAAATTTTTTCTCGCCGCCAGCGCGATTGCCTTCGTCGGCTGCTCGACGATGCCCGCACCGGACAATCCACGTGGTGTACACGGCATGATCGCGGTGAAAAGCGCGCATAGCGCCAAAATCACAATGGACAAATTTGAAGCCGCGGTTAAAGCGGCGAACATGAATGTATTCGCCCGCGTTGACCATGCTGCCGGCGCACAGCGCATCGGGCAAACGTTGCGGCCCACGGAAGTGTTAATCTGGGGCTCGCCGCAAGGCGGCACGCCGATGTTGCTGTGCGCGCAAACGGTGGGCATCGACTTGCCGCAAAAAGCCTTGGTCTGGCAAGAAGCCAACGGCGATGTGTATTTGGGCTGGAACGATCCAGTGCATTTAGTCACCAACCGGCATGAGACAAAAGGCTGCGAAGCCGTTACCCAAAATGTTGCCAAAGCTATCGTCGGGTTCGTGGCACAGGCGACAAAATAATTTCCTTCCGCTTCATAGCACCCAAACTGACAGTTTTCCAGCAGATAATCGCGAAAAAGGGGCCGTTTCGCGCCGTAGGGTTGCCTGCATCTATTGCGCGAGCTGGCGGCGCCCGCGCACAAAGGTGGGTTTTATGAATAGCGCAAAATAGCGGGGCAGGGAGTTCCACAACAAAAGCAAAGCTTTGGAAGGACTCACGTTTTGACACAAGAAATACTCATGATTACCGGCGCAGCAGGCGGCTTGGGCCGAGCGCTCGCCACCGCTGCACGCACCCAACACCCCAATTGGAAAATTGCGGTGGTGGGGCGTAGCGCCGATCGGCTAAGCGTTGGGTTTGATGAAACGTTTACCCAAATTACCGCCGATGTTTCCACCCATGCAGGCGCGGCCGAAGCCTTTGCGCAGTGCACCGCTCAATGCGGCGCAGCGCCGTCGTTGCTCGCCCATTGCGTGGGCAATATTGTGCTCGCGCCCGCTGCCCGCACCACCGAGGCGCAGTATCGCGATGTGTTGCGGGCAAATTTAGACAGCAGTTTTTTTATGTTGAGCGCGTTCACAGCGGCGGCGAAAGCTTCGGGTGCTCCTGCTGCGGCTTGTTTCGTCTCAACGATTGCCGCGCAGGTGGGCATCGCCAATCACGAGGCGGTGGCCGCTGCAAAAGGCGGGCTTGAAGCCATGGTGCGCAGCGCCGCCGCGACGTATGCCAGTGCGGGGATTCGGATAAACGCCGTGGCCCCAGGCATGATGGATACACCCGCAGCTGCCAAATTTTTGAGCTCGCCCGCTTTTAAAGAAGCCAGCGCGAAACAATACCCACTCGGCTCCATTGGCTCCCCCGAGGAGCTCGCAGGTTTAATGCTCTGGCTGCTCTCGCCTGCGGCTGCGCGGGTAACCGGGCAAGTATGGGCGCTCGATGGTGGGTTTACGGCGATACGGCCATTGGTGAAGTGACAATACCTGCGGCGTAAAAACGACGCGATTTAACGATTATCTTCTTGAAAAACGCCGTTTTTCGCCCTCGCTTGGGTCAAGGCGCGAGCATATTGAATTTTTGTGATTTATCGCAAACTAAGTGCAATTAGGGAAAAACGACGTATCGTGACCGAATCTGCTCTCCTGCGCGCTACCGCGCTGACCAAAACCGTTTCCACATTCGAGCATTCGCTCACCATCGTGAACGATATCCACCTTGCCATCGCCAAAGGCGAAACGGTGGCGATTGTGGGCGCATCCGGCTCTGGCAAAACGACCCTGTTGGGCCTGCTTGCTGGGCTCGATAGGCCGAGCTCGGGCGAAGTGTATTGGGGCGAAGAGGCGCTTTCCGCTAAAGATGAAGACCAACTCGCCGCTGGGCGGGCGCAGCGCATTGGCTTTATTTTTCAGTCGTTTCAACTGTTGCCCGCACTCACCGCACTTGAAAATGTAGCCCTCCCGCTGGAGCTTAGCGGCGCGCGGGATGCGAACGCGCGTGCGAGCGAATGGCTCACCAAAGTAGGCTTGGGTGGGCGTGTGAACCATATGCCTCGTCAACTATCGGGCGGAGAGCAACAGCGCGTGGCCATTGCCCGAGCGTTCGTTACCTCACCTGAGCTTGTTTTTGCCGATGAACCCACGGGGAACTTGGATAGTAAGACCGGTGCGGACGTAGTGAACTTAATGTTCGATTTGAATGCGCAAGCGGGCACCACGCTTGTGCTCGTTACGCACGATTTGCAACTGGCTGCCCGTTGTGCGCGCACCATTAAATTAGCCGACGGGCGCGTATGCTGAGGCTCGCGTGGCGCAATTTGAAGCGCGAAATTTTCCATGGTGAAGCCCGTGTGTTGTTGATTGCACTCACGCTTGCCGTCGCCAGCGTGGGCTCGGTGGGCTTGTTTGCAGACCGCGTGCGGCAAGGCTTATCCCAGCAAGCGAATGTGTTGCTCGGCGCGGATGTATTGATTTCGGGTGATCGGCCTTTGCCTGAAACCTTCGCCGCAGAGGCCAAAAAACGCGGCTTGGCCATTACCAATAGCGTGCGCTTGGGCAGCATGGTGAGCAAGCCCAATGCGGGCGCAGCGTCATCGCCTACGTTGACGGATGTAAAGTCGGTATCGGCAGGATATCCCTTGCGCGGCAACATTCGCGTCTCCACACCCGAGGGCGGTGAGAAGCCTATTGTGGGCCAACCCAGCGCGGGTGAAGTGTGGGTAGACGAGCGGTTAGCTCAGCGCTTGGGCGTGAAAGCGGGCGAAGCGGTGCAAGTGGGCGCATCCGCACTGAAGGTTGCGCTCGTGTTCAAAGAAGAGCCAGAAGTCGCAGGTAGCTTTTTAACGATGTCTCCAAAACTTTTACTAAACGAAGCCGATCTCGCAGGTACGCAGCTCGTGCAGCCGGGCACGCGCGCGAGCTGGCGGGTGCACGTCGCGGGCAAGGGCAGCGAGGCGTATGAGTCGTGGGCGAAAGCTGCGCTCGGCGCGGGGCAGCGGCTCGATACCGTGCGCGAGTTGCGTCCGGAAGTGAAAAGCACGCTCGAGCGCGCGGAGCAATTTTTGGCCATGGCCGCGTTGCTTGCGGTGATTCTTTCTGCGGTGGCCGTTGCGTTGGCCATTCGTAGTTATCTAAAGCGTGAATTGGACAACGCGGCGCTCATGCGCTGCCTCGGCGCATCGCGCGCCAAAGTGTGGACGCTCTTTGCCGCGCAAGCGTTAATGCTCGGAACCTGCGGCGCAATTTTGGGTCTTTTGGGCGCTTATCTCGGCCAATTTGCACTGGCCTGGGCCATGCAATATTTAGGCTCCCTGCCGTTGCCGTGGCCCGGCATCGCACCGGCGTTGCGCGCGGTGGCGGTGGGTTTTGTATTGATCTTCGGCTTCGCGCTGCCGCCGTTGCTCGCGCTGGCCAATGTGTCCCCCCTCAAAGTATTGCGCCGCGATTTAGGCACGGGCACGGCCTGGGGTTGGCTCTCTGCGGCCCTTGCGTTCGCCGCGCTCATTGGCCTCGCGGCATGGCAAGCGGGCAATATTAAAGTAGGCACCACCGTATTGGGCGGCGCGCTTGGCTTGCTTGTCGTCTCAGGAGTCGTGAGTGCAGGCTTAATCGCGTTGCTTGGACGGGCGCTGGGTTCGATGTCGCCGGTGATGCGATTGGGTTTATCGAATTTGCGTCGCCGCAAATGGAGCACCGGCTTGCAGCTCGCGTGCTTGAGCTTGGGCGTGATGTCGCTCTTCTTGCTCACACAAGTATCGAGCGATTTGTTCGATGCGTGGCGCAAAGCCATGCCGGCGGACGCTCCGAACCGTTTCGTTATCAACCTCTTCCCCGATCAGCGCGCGGAGGCCAGCAAAATCATCGCCGAAGGCACAGGCAAAACGCCGGATTTGTTCCCCATGGTGCGGGCGCGGCTCACAGCGATCAACGGCACGGCGGTGAACGCGGACACCTACACCGAGACCCGTGCAAAGCGTTTGGTAGACCGTGAATTTAATTTATCCATGGGTGAAAAATTACTCGCGGGCAACACCGTTATCGATGGCACGTGGCACGGTACTTCCACCGTGCTCGACCAACTCTCGCTCGAAGAAGGTATCGCCGCCGCGCTCAAAACCAAGCTCGGCGATACGCTCACCTTTGATTTCGGTGGCGCGAGTCGCACGCTCAAAATCACCTCGGTCAGAAAAGTAGAGTGGGATTCGTTCCGCGTCAATTTTTTCGCCGTCACGCCGCTCAAAACACTCGACGAGTACCCAGCCACCTACATCACGTCAATCCGTGCGCCGAAAGATGCGCAAGCGTTCACCAGCAAACTTGCCGCACAAATCCCCAACGCGCTCATGATTGATGTTGGCGAAATTGTGGACAAAGTGCAAGAAATCGTCGGGCAAGTGGCCAGAGCATTGCAGTTCGTCATGCTCTTCTCCCTCGCTGCGGGCTTGCTCGTGCTGTATGCAGCGGTGGCCACCACGCAAGACGAGCGCCGCTACGACACCGCTGTGTTGCGCGTGCTCGGCGCAGCACGCGAACAGGTGCGCAAAGCCGCGATGGTGGAGTTTGCGTTGTTGGGCGCTCTCGCGGGTGGCTTAGGCGCGCTTGGGGCAACGCTAACGGGCTGGGCGATTGCGCGACGCGTGTTGGATGTGCCCTACGCGTGGAGCGCATCGAGCTGGGTGATCGGCGTCATCGGCGCGATGTTGGGTGTGTTGATTGCGGGCTGGTTAGGGATGCGGAAAAGCTTGGATGCCTCGCCGTTGCAGACGATACGAAGTATTTCGTAGACGGCATCAGGACAAAAACGTTCTAACGCGCAGCGCGCAGAGAGAAATTGAAAAAATTTGAGTTTTTCTGCATCCTCTTCATCTCTGCGTTGTAGCGTTTTTTCAACCGATAATTGTCAAAACGTGTCGTTTTTGCGCCGCAGGTTTCAATCCCCTTTCACTGCATAATCGCTCTCCATGCAAATCGAAGAACCCATTTTCTCGCCCGAACACACGCCCTACGATGCGATTGGTGGCGATGCGCAGGTGCGTGCGATTGTCGATACGTTTTACGATACGATGGATTTGGATCCTGCGTACGCGCGGCTACGAGAAGTTCATCCTGGACCGCTCGATAGCGCGCGGGATAAGCTGTATTGGTTTCTCTCCGGTTGGCTTGGCGGGCCGCAGCTGTATCAGGAGAAATTTGGGCATCCGCGACTGAAAATGCGGCACATGCCGTTTCATATCTCGAGCGTGGAGCGGGATCAGTGGATGGCGTGTATGGGTGAGGCGTTGGCGGCGTGCAAGGTCGATGCTGCGATTAAATCGTGGCTACTCAAACAACTTTTTGGCACAGCGGACTGGATGCGCAATCAGCCGGGGTAAAGACATAATGAAGATAGAACATATCGTATTTGATTTGGGGAATGTCGTTATCGGCTGGAACCCACGCGCGCTATACGCCCAAGCGTTCCCCGAGCCGGAAAAGCTTGATTGGTTTTTTGCCAATGTGTGCACAGACGCGTGGAACACGAGGATGGACGCGGGCAAATCGTTTGATGTTTCGATTGCCGAAAAGCAAGCGGAGTTCCCCGAATACGGTGAACAGATCGCGTGGTGGAAAACCCGCTGGCCCGAAATGATTACCGGCGAAATTGCAGGCACAGTGGCGATCATCAACGCGCTTGACGCCAACGGCGCATCGCTCTACGCGCTTTCGAACTGGTCTGCTGAAACGTTTCCCTACGCGCGCAAACACTTCCCCAGCCTGGCGAAGTTTAAAAATATTGTGCTCTCCGGCGAAGAAAAAGTGATCAAACCCCAGCGTGAAATTTACGATATCGCGGTTGCGAAGTGGGGCGTAGATCCGGCCACACTTTTGTTCATCGACGATAGCGCGAAAAAGCGTGGCGGGCGCGATTGCTGCGGGTTGGCACGCGGTGCACTTTACGTCGCCGGAAGCGTTGGCCACCGAGCTTAAGACGCGCGGGTTGTTGTAAGCGTTTTTTAGTAAATACCTAAGGCGCAAAATGAGGCCGTTTTAGGATTTATCTCCCGAAAATAAGAACCCCTCTCCCTCTGAGAG
>JANMDS010000423.1:0-12068 GCA_031376405.1 Betaproteobacteria bacterium | reverse complement strand
TGATAGAGCTGGCACGAAAGTGCACCGTTCGCTACATAAAATTGAAAAAATGCATGGCAAGGCGGCAGCGCCATGTTTGGTATGTCGCTCACGTTCCACGCGGAAACAATCAACCGGCGGGAATCAGGGTTTGATTTTATTTGCTTTACTAAATCTGCAATTTGATCGATCGTGCCGCCATTGCGCGTGGGCCAACTGCGCCATTGATGACCGTACACGGGGCCTAAGTTGCCATCGGCATCGGCCCATTCATCCCAAATTGTCACGCCATTTTCGCGTAAATATTTAACATTGGTGTCGCCCGTTAAAAACCAGAGCAGCTCGTGTACGATGGATTTAACGTGAACTTTTTTGGTGGTAACCAGCGGAAAGCCTTTGCGTAAATCGAAGCGCATTTGCGCACCAAACAGCGAATGGGTGCCTGTGCCGGTACGGTCAGATTTGAACGTGCCGGTATCGCGCACGCGGGTGAGAAGGTCTAGGTACTGATGCATAGAACGCACTATACCTGCGCTTCAAGTTTGGGGACAACTAGCGTGCATACACACAATACCTACGGCGTAAATGCGGCACTTTTGGGAAGATATCTCCTAAAAAATGCCGTTTTCACGCCGCAGGTATTTGTGCGTTTTAGCCTGAGAAGCGGGTGAAATCCGTTGGGTTTGGCTGTGGCCGATCTGCCGGTGTGCTCACCGTCTCCGTTACCGGCACAACCCGGTCGCGTCCGCCCGATTTTGCGCGATACATCGCGGCATCTACTTTCGAGATGAGATCGGTTGGGCTGGCGGCATCAAATGGGAACAAGCCAACGCCGATGCTTGCCGTACATTGCGTTGTTTGGCCATGCTTCGCGTTAGCCTCGCGCACGGCCGTAGCCAATTTTTGCGCGATAGTCAGTGCATCGCTTTGTCGGTCTACGCCCGGTAACAGCACGACGAATTCATCACCGCCCATCCGTGCGAAGGTATCCGCGGGTCGAAGCGCAGCCATACAGCGCGTTGAAACTTCCAGCAGGTAGGTATCCCCTGCGGCGTGCCCGTGCTGATCGTTGAGTTGTTTGAAATGATCTAGATCAATCCCGATGAGTGTGAACGGACGGCGGCTGCGGTTGTACTCACCTACGCACTGAGAAAGTCGATCCCGAAAGAGCGAGCGATTGGCTGCGCCTGTGAGTTGATCATAAAAGGCTAGTTTCGAAAGCTCGCTACTGCGCTGCGCTTGCTCAGAATGCGCGCGCTCAATCACGCCGAGCATTTCATTTAAATCTTCGGTCAAACCGCGTAACTCACGCACAGGGCTCAAAGGAATACGCAGGCCGTAATCCTTTGAGTCCCGCACGCGTCGGGTAAAGTGCGATAGCGCGGTGATGGGTTTGGATATTCGCTTTTCAAGCGGACGCGCAAGCAACCAGATGCCCAAAAGCACTAGCGCGATGACGGCGGTGGTGGCCAGAATGAGAAAGCGCGAAACATCTTGCAAAAGATCAGCATCCACGGCGACTTCAACCGTGCCCAAGGATTCGCCTGCATGTTTAATAGGCGCGCGCCCGACCTTTACGCCTTCTTTTATGTCAGCAAAGAGCTCCGCATCGGTAGTGTGCCCAGGTTTCGTATATTCAACAAACACGGTATTCGAGCTGTCCAACACGCGCGCGCCAACCACACTTTTTGCAGTAGAAAACGCGGAGAGCAAGTCGCGCCCGCGTTCTGGGTCGCGTAAGGAGATTGCGCCAGGTGCATTAGCGGCGGTAACGCCGGCCAATAGTTGCGCCCGTTCCGTGGCGATTCCACGATTTATAAAAAGGAGCACGAAAAAAGCGGTGCACATCGCCAGTACGACTGCGGCGGTGGCGGTCAAAACGACCGTCGACCGAATTTGCCGCGAGAACGATTGCACCAATGCCATCAGTTCACCTGCGCCAAATTCGCCGGTGCGGCGTGGGTTGAATGGACGGGCAAATGACCGCTCATGCGCATTCCAGCCCCCGTGTAGGCAGCGGTATTGACTACAAATGCGTTGCGGCCAGTGCTATCGCGTGCAACACACAGCGCGCCGCCCGCGTTACAGAAGTTTTGACCAACCCCTAAAGTTAAAACGGGCCTTGAGCGCAAACTTGTGATCCAAGGCTCCAATCCTGCGCTTGCAGCAGATGCGAATACAAATACATCGCAGGGGCCGGTCTCGCTCGGCGATACAACCGTTACGACGGAAAAGCGCCGGCCCCGCACGGAAATCGCATCCATCTGTAAGGCCCGTTCACCCACCGGCTGACAAACCGTCCAACGTCCGGCGCTCGAGTCCGTCGGCCATTGCGTAAAACGTACTGCAGTGGCAACCCAATTTTCGAGTGTCGTGGCGTGCACAGCGGAAAAACTGGATAGCAACGCAAAGAGCAGCGCAACGCACTGCGTCGAACGCTTGCGGCGATTGATTGCTTTTCGAGAACTAAATTTCATTCCGATCGGATCCCAAGTGAACTTCTTTTTGTATTTTTATCCTATATGGGTATTATTTTGCCATAACATTCTGGGGTCTAGGCGGTGTTGAGGCGTTTACATGAACAAATACAGCCTCGCGTTGTAGGTTTCAAACACTGCGCACCGCTACACTCGAAAGTAGTTTTAAAGGGAATCTAACTCGTGGAACCTCTCACCGCCCTCGCCCGCAGGGACATCTCCCATCATTTTCACCCTTATAGCAACGCCCAAGCCGTCGCACGAGACGGGCCGTTGGTCATCTGCGGGGCCGATGGTATCGAGGTGATCGACGAACACGGCAAGCGCTACATCGAGGGCATGTCAGGTCTTTGGTGTGCTTCCCTCGGATTTAATGAACCACGCCTCGCTGCTGCTGCTGAAAAGCAAATGCGAGTGCTTGCTTACTACCATACTTTTTCAGGAAAAGTAAACAACGTAGTCGCCGAGCTTAGCGCAGTACTCACTGCACTCGCGCCTACACCCGCGCTACGAGCGGGTAAAGTGCTGTTCGCGAATTCTGGCTCCGAGGCCAACGACTCCGTGGTTAAGCTCGTGCGCTACTACCATAACGCGATCGGTCAGCCAAAGAAAAAGAAGATCATCGCACGCGTGAAGGGCTACCACGGTGTGACGGTCGCTAGCGCCTCGCTCTCTGGCATTCCTGCCATGCACACGCATTTCGATTTGCCGATGGATGGCGTATTGCGGGTAGGTTGTCCACATGCCTATCAGTTCGCTAAGCCGGGAGAATCCGATATCGCGTTCGTTGATCGGTTGGTTATCGAGTTGGAGGCACTGATCGCGCTGGAAGGCGCGGAGACCATTGGTGCATTCATTGCAGAGCCCGTGCAAGGCGCGGGCGGGGTGCTCATTCCGCCGTCGGGTTATTTCGAAAAAATTCAGGCGGTATTGCGTCGACACAACATTCTGTTCATCGCGGATGAGGTGATTTGCGGGTTCGGTCGCACCGGGATGCGCTTCGGCTCGGAAACGTACGGTATTGAGCCGGATTTTTTAGTAACGGCAAAGCAAATAACTTCTGGCTATGTGCCGCTTTCAGCAGTGTTTGTGGCACAACCGATTTATGAAGCCTGCGCCGCAGCGAGCGCGGGGGTTGGTGTATTCGGGCACGGCTACACCTATAGCGGCCATCCGTTGGCGTGCGCCGTCGCGCTCGAGACATTAAAAATTTATGAAGAACGCGATTTGGTGGGTCGCGTGAAAGCACTTGCGCCGATTTTCGCCGCTGGGATTGCAGGGCTCGGCGCGCATCCGCTTGTCGGGCATTCACGCTCGGTTGGGCTCATCGGAGCCATCGAGCTCGCGCGTAACCGGGCAACGCGAAACCCATTTCCACCGGCAAACGGTGTCGGTGCATATTTAGTGCAGCGCGCACAGGCTCATGGATTGATTTTGCGCGTGATGGCTGGCGATGTTATTGCATGCTGTCCGCCCCTCATCATCACCGAAGCCGAACTGTCGGCACTATTTACGCGTTTCGAAGCCGCCCTCGCGGACACCGCTTCGTGGGTAGCGCAAACTTACGGTTAGACCACCGCATTTAGATCGTTTTCTATGGCAAACACTCCACTCAAAACCCTGCTGCTTACCGGCGCTTCACGCGGCATAGGTCATGCAACAGTAAAGCACTTCCACGCTGCAGGCTGGCGCGTGCTGACGGTTTCGCGGCAGCCTTTCTCGAAAATTTGCCCGTGGGTGGAAGGCGATCAAGATCACATCGAGGGCGATTTGAACGACGTTGAGAATCTACCGAAGATGATCGAGCAGATCCGCACCAAATTACATGAACCGATTTCCGCGGGGAAACTGCATGCGCTGGTGAACAATGCCGGTATCTCTCCAAAACGTGAAGGTGGTGCACGCATGGGGGTGATGGATACCCCGCTATCGGTTTGGCAAAACGTTTTCAACGTTAATTTATTTGCAACGGCCATGTTGCCGCAGGGCCTGTTCGCCGAGCTGAAAGCTGCAAAGGGTTCGGTGGTGAATGTCACCTCGATTGCGGGCTCGAAAGTGCATCCGTTTGCCGGCGTCGCCTACGCCACTTCAAAAGCGGCACTGGCCTCGCTCACGCGTGAAATGGCATTTGACTTTGGCCCAAACGGCGTCCGATGCAACGCGATTGCCCCCGGCGAGATTGACACCTCAATCCTTTCGCCTGGCACCAGCGAGATCGTCGAGAAACAAATTCCAATGAAGCGCTTGGGCCGGCCCGAAGAAGTCGCTGCAACCATTTACTTTTTATGTACATCGCAATCGTCGTACGTAAACGGTGCTGAGATTCACATTAACGGCGGTGAACACGTCTAAATTTTTGCGATAAACCCTAAAAAGCACTCAAATTGCGCCGCAGGTATTTAATGACTGGGTTGGAGCGTGCGTTACGCACGGGAAAAAGGCTTTTGCGCGCCGAGGGAATGGTGTATGCGGGCTATTTGTCGTTTCTCACGATGCTAGGACTAGCGCCCGCGCTCGCAGTTGCTTATTGGTTGGCAGAGCAATCCTCTCTCGCAAGCGTTGCGGACAAAGCCTTACGTGAATATCTGACCACGCACTTGTTTCCCGATTCCGCGCAAGAGATCGTACGCACGATTACGAAGTTACGCGTAAACGCGCGCAAGCTTGGCGTAACCGCACTCATGGCGTTGGGCTTAGATCTCCTATTTAAAGCCTACGCGATTCACTGCGCACTCGAGCGTATCCAAGAGCGTGTGGCCAGCTGGTGGGTACCTATTCGCGTGCTGGCAACGGTACTTATAGTTGTTCCACTTGCGGTCGCTGCCACGGTTTGGGGTGTGCAGAGTATCGCAAACGCCGCCACGCTATTACTGCCCTCGATGCAAAAAGGGTTAGCGTGGTTCTTCATGCCGTTTCACATCAGTTTGCCCATGTGGGTCGGGCTCATTGCACTCTACATCGGCTCAATGTCGACGCGTAACAGCCTGCGCCGGGTTGCGCTCGTGAGCGCGGTGGTAATGCTCGCCATTGAGGCGCTGCGATTGTTTTTAACCGGTTATTTTTCAAATCTCGCCCAAGTACGCTCGCTCTACGGTACGTTCTCCGCCGTTCCTGTGCTGATGCTCTCGATCTTTTCGAGTTGGCTGCTCGTACTCGCGGGCGCAGCATGGCTTTGCGAGCGCGGTCGGCAGTAACTCAGCACGCCCCTTCACGACTTGCCTCCTCCCGATGGCTGGCGCAAACTAGTACGAATGAACCTCCTACGCGGCTTAACTGTTCGTTTGACGGCTACGACCATTCTTCCTTTGAGTCTGCTCGGCATTATGTTCGCCCTCTATTCGGCATTTACCCGAGTAGACGGGCTCAAGCGGGAATTTAACGAAGACGGACAACACCGGGCAATTCAACTTGCCCGCACGGTAGAGCTCGCTCAGCAACAACCCGATGGGGCAAACGTTTCAACTGCCCTGCGCGTTGCGCTGGAGCCGAAGTCTGTGCTGCGTGTTGCGTACGTAAACGTCAATGGGGAAATGCTCACAGAACAACGAAAAAGCAGCTTCTCGCTGGCTGAGCCTGGGTCAATCCTGGCATTCAACGCGCCGGTTTTCGATGTTCGCGCAAACCCGGAAGATACCCTGCGACCCAAAGCCCTTGGAAGGGTCGAGCTCACGTTGAACGCGCAACCGCTGCACAAGTCCAGTCATTGGATATGGATCAGTACCGCGCTGGTTTCACTGTGCGCCCTCGCTGCGCTCGCCGCCCTCGCCTTGTGGCAAGCCCGTCGTTTTGCCAAACCACTTGCGGATGTGTCCGACGCGGTGCGACGGCTCGCTGCGGGGGATCTTCGCGCGCGGGTAGAGCCAGGCGGTGTCACCGAAGTACAAGCGCTCGGGCTTGGCGTAAATAATCTTGCTCGCGCCATTGGGGAGAGCCAGCGCACGCTTTCTGAAAAAGTGGAGCAAGCAACCGCCGCGCTAAAGGCCCAGCGCGACGAAGCCTCAGCTGCATCACAAGCAAAGAGCCGCTTTTTAGCCGCTGCAAGCCACGATCTTCGGCAACCGATGCATGCTTTGGGGCTTTTTTGCTCGGCACTCGTCCGCAAAGTACAAGAGCCCGATCAAAAGCATTTGATCGGAAACATTCAGTTATCCCTGCAAGCCATGGAAGGGTTATTCGAATCCTTACTCGATTTGTCGCGCCTCGAGGCTGGGCGCGTACAGGCCAACATGACGCTGACCTCGCTTGCCGAAGTGTTGCAATGGTTGGCCAATGAGTTTGGCCCAGCCGCACGCGACAAAGGGCTTCGCTTTCGTGTGCGCCCCACCCAAGAGTGGGGCTATGTAGACCCTACGCTTTTGCGCAGAATATTGCTTAACCTAACCTCGAACGCGATCCGCTATACGGCAGAAGGCGGCATCTTAGTCGGCGCACGCCGCTGCGGCGAGGTGGTACGCATAGAAGTTTGGGACACCGGACGCGGTATCAATGGCTCCGATATCGAGGCAATTTTCGATGAGTTTGTGCAAGTGGACGGCGCAGCTAACGACAAAACCAAAGGGCTCGGGCTTGGTTTAGCGATTGCACAAAAAAGTGCACGACTCATGGGCACACGCATTCGAGTCGCGTCCAAAAAAGGGCGTGGTAGTGTGTTCTCGGTGGAGCTGTTGTCAGGTCGTCCCACGCGCGCAGCACTTCCCGCGCGAGACGACCCGGAGGCCACGGCTGTTATCGCGCTGCGGGTATTGGTGATCGAGGATGATGAGGCGGGCCGCCAAGCTATGACAGTGCTCTTGGAACACTGGTCGTGTGACGTGCGTAGCCTAGAGGGCGCAGCGCAGCTTGATGGTGTATTGGCCAACCATTGGCTTCCACAATTGATCATTTCCGACTACCGGCTGCGCGGTAAAGAAACCGGACCCTTCGTCATTGAGCAAGTGGAGCGCCGACGCAAAAGTGAACATCCCCTTCCAGTCGTCATCGTATCGGGTGAGCTCGGTTTGGAAGAAGCATTTCGCGCATCATGGCCAGCGCACTGGGAACTGCTCAAAAAACCTGTCTCAGCACAATCGCTGCGCGCAAGTATGAACAAAGTACTAAGTCAGGGTTAAATCATGCCCGCTGACTGCGCAACGATCACCGCATGGGTTCTGTTTCGCGCAGCAAATTCACTCAATATCGCGTCAACATGGCTCTTAACCGTGCCCTCGCTAATGTCAAGAGAACGGGCGATTTCTTTATTGGCTTTTCCTGCAGCCAGCAGTTTCAAAACATCAAGCTGGCGTGGCGTAAGCTGGTACATCGCGCGTTGCTTGGGCGTACTCGATGCCGTGAGCATCAAAGATGGCACGTAGATGCCGCCGGAACGCACGAGTTGGATCGCTGAGAGCATGACTTCTGGCGAAGCTGACTTTGGGATGTAACCCATCGCGCCGTGGGTAAGTGCGCCGTTGACATCATTTGGGTCTTCCGACCCGGACAAAATAATAATGGGCAGCAGCGGGCAGACTTCACAAAAATGCGCAACCGACACGGTGCCCTGCATTCCTGGCATATTTAAGTCAAGCAGCGCAATGGCCACATCACCTTCTCGCTGCACCGCCGCAATTGCATCCGGCAAGGAGCCCACGGCAACAACGGTTGAACCGGGAATCAGCTCGGTCAACACGGTGCGCAAGCCTTCGCGCACCAAACTATGATCATCCGCAACCAAAATTTTCACTGAATGAATGCCTCAAGATATATCCGCTGAATTGTGTAGGCATTTTAGGGTGAGTTCTATCCCCTATATGGGGGATGACAAAGCCGCTCCAGACGGGTGTAATCTTACTTAATCCTCCTGGCTGCTGTTACGGTTAATCGCTTTTCCGAAACAGCACTTTCATCGCGGCGAGCGCTACGCTTCGCCGCGATTTTTTTTTGGCCTGAAGCGGATTCGCGCAAAAGTCTTGCGAGCGCCGTTAAACTCGTGCTTTCAAACACGAACTCTGCCGCGCAGCGAACCCGCCTATGTCAGGAAACACTTTCGGTCATACTTTTTGCGTGACCACCTTTGGTGAATCGCACGGTCCGGCGATTGGTTGCGTCGTCGATGGCTGCCCGCCGGGCATGGCGCTGAGCGCAGCCGACATTCAGCCTGATCTCGACCGGCGCAAACCGGGCACTTCCCGCCACGTCACACAGCGCCGTGAAGGTGATGTAGTGGAAATACTCTCAGGCGTGTACGAGGGCAAAACTACTGGGACTCCGATTGCGTTGTTGATTCGCAATGAAGACCAGCGCAGCAAAGATTACTCTACTATTTCTATGGCGTTTCGCCCCGGGCACGCCGATTACACTTACTGGAAGAAATACGGCATTCGCGATCCACGCGGCGGTGGGCGCTCCTCGGCTCGGCTCACCGCGCCCATTGTCGGCGCAGGGGCTATTGCGAGGAAATTACTCGCTGAGCAGTTTGGTGTATCGATTCGCGGCTACCTTTCACAGTTGGGTTCGCTGCCTGTCCCTTTCACGAGTTGGGACGGCGTATACGACAATCCGTTTTTCTCTGCAAACGCCTCGATGCTACCAATGCTCGAAGCCCACATGGACGCGCTGCGTAAAACGGGCGACTCCTGTGGCGCGCGCATTAACGTCGTCGCGAGCGGCGTGCCCGCCGGTTGGGGTGAACCGGTGTTTGATCGTCTCGATGCCGACATCGCGTACGCCATGATGGGCTTGAACGCGGTGAAAGGGGTGGAAATCGGCGCGGGGTTTGCAAGCGTTGAGCAGGCAGGAAGCGTGCATGGCGATGAAATTACGCCCAGTGGTTTTTTATCGAACAACTCCGGCGGCGTGCTCGGTGGTATTTCTTCTGGACAAGACGTGACCGTTTCGATTGCAATCAAACCTACGTCATCCATCCGCATTGAACGCCAAACCATCAACACCCAAGGCGAGACGGTCAGTTTACATACTGAAGGGCGACATGACCCGTGCGTAGGCTTGCGGGCAACGCCGATCGCGGAAGCACTTTTGGCGCTTGTGCTCATGGACCACGCGCTGCGGGATCGAGCGCAATGCGGGGAACGAAAATGAGGTATTTTCGGGGAGATAATCTTCAGAGAATGCTCTTTTCACGCCGCAGGTATTGAGGTAAAACACAATGATTGATTCGCTACAGGCTGTGTTTTCCGGCAGGCTCATTTGCGACGCCGCCGACATGGCGCCATTTCTCACCGATTGGCGTGGCAAATGGACGGGTAATGCCCTGGCCATCGCCCAGCCGGACACCACCGACGGCGTGGCAGCCGTGGTGAGGTGGTGCAAGGCGCACAACGTGCCCATCGTGCCCCAAGGCGGCAACACCAGCATGAGCGGCTCGGCCACGCCTGACACCAGCGGCAACGCCTTGGTCCTTTCGCTCACGCGTCTTAATCGGATTCGCGCCACCGACCCCACCAACAACACGATGACTGTAGAAGCAGGCTGCGTGTTGCAAACCGTGCAGGAGCACGCGCGCGGTCACAATCGACTCTTTCCGCTCTCGCTCGCCGCGCAGGGCTCGTGCACGATTGGCGGCAATCTCGCAACTAACGCCGGTGGCGTACAAGTGCTGCAATACGGCAACGCGCGCGAGCTCTGCTTGGGGCTTGAAGTCGTTACGCCGCAAGGCGAGATCTGGGATGGTCTGCGCGGGTTACGCAAGGATAATTCCGGTTACGATCTGCGCGATTTGTACATCGGCGCGGAGGGCACCTTGGGCATCATCACGGCCGCTAGCCTCAAACTATTTCCACTTCCGGTGGCTCAAATAAATGCCTGGCTGAATCTGAATTCTCTGGGTGATGCCCTCACATTACTCGATCTCGCACGGGCGCGGTTAGGCGGAACGCTCACAGCGTTTGAAGTAATGAACGCCAATTGCTGGGATTTGCTGCACGAGCAGTGCCCAGACCTTAAGCCAGCCCTCGCGGTGCGTAGCCCGTGGTCGGTACTCATTGAAATCAGCGAGCTTAAAAGCCAGGAGGCGGCCAGCACTGGGCTGCAAGCGTTATTGGAAGCCGCGCTTGAAACAGAACTTATTTCTGACGCAGCTATCGCCCAAAACGGAACCCAGTTTCGGGAGTTTTGGAGCCTACGCGAACACATGAGCGAAGCCCAAAGTCGGGCGGGGAAAAATATCAAGCACGATATTTCAGTGCGTATTTCAGAAATACCCAAATTCGTTGCGTCCACCGATTTGGCTATAACAAACACTTACCCGCAGGCAAGGATGATTGTGTTCGGTCATCTGGGAGATGGCAATTTGCATTACAACGTATCCCCGCATAAAGGCGAAAGGGGAGACGCATTTCCCGCGCTCGAAGCCGCCATCAATCGTATTACCCACGACGCAGTGGCCGCGCACGCTGGCTCTATATCGGCTGAGCACGGCTTGGGCAGCCTTAGGCGCATTGAGGCGGCACGTTACAAATCCGATACGGAACTCAGGTTGATGCGTGCGATAAAGGATGCCCTCGATCCAGAGCGCCTAATGAATCCCGGTAAAGGCTTGCCGCTTTAGCGCGTTTCGCGGCTGCGGATTTTGGTGTGTTGCGCGTGCGAATAGAAAAATGACAAAAAATACCGTATCGTTGGGATGTAACTGTGGTTGAAACTGCGGTACGCTGATGCACGGCCCTCGCAACTGTCTGCGGGATTGTGTTTAAAAAATGTATAAGTGCGAATGCCTGAAAATAGCACCACTGAGAAGCGGTTAGAGGACATAACGCGCAACCCAAATCATGTTGCTGGCCAAGCCGTGGGCGACTACAAGTTAGATCGCTGTATTGCGCATGGAAGATTGTCCGAGGTGTGGCGTGCACACCGAACTGATGATGCGCTTTGCAGACCTTTGGCGCTAAAAATAGCGTGTGTGCCCGAATCGGAAGCCCAGCACCTTCCGAGGACATCGCGGGCACGCGAAATCCTGGCCCGCATTAGCCATCCAAACCTCGTACCACTTTTCGATGCCAGTAATGAAAATGGAAAAGCATTTTTTGTGCTCGAGTGGGTTGAAGGCATCGCATTGTTGGATTACTGCGTTAGAAAAAATCTTGGCCTCGATGCGCGCGTGCAGTTGTTTATGCAAGCGGTTAACGCAGTACAGTTCGCGCACACGCACTTGCTCGTTCACGGCGAACTTCGCCCCTCCAACATACTTGTAAATGATGAAGGCGTTGTGAAACTCGTGGACTACGGGCTTTCAATTCCCACCGATCTGGAAGGTCACGGGCAATATGGGCGCTCGCCGACGGCGTACGCCAGCCCCGAACGATTACGAGGCGAACCACTGACCACCAGTTCCGATATCTATTGCCTCGGATCCGTTCTCTATACAGTCATCACCGGTTTGCCACCGTACCCCAGTTTTCAAACGCAAACCTCGCCGCTTTCGCTCTCGCATCAACGCGCAATCGTACTCAATGAAGTCCCATTTGCGCCAAGTCGATCTGCATTGAGCGACAGCTTCGCAAAATCGATGGGGCTCAGCCGTCGGCAGTTGCAACTTCGACTATCCGATGGGTTGGATGCGGTTGCACTCGCGGCAATGGCTAGAGATCCGAACGAACGGTACGATACCGCGCGCACGCT
>JANMDS010000422.1:0-15918 GCA_031376405.1 Betaproteobacteria bacterium | reverse complement strand
GGCGATCCGGCTGGTGCGTGCGGCGACGAACGTGCCGCCATAACCGACCGACTCCCCAGCGGCGACAGCTTGCACGGCGATCACCTGGGTATTTAAATGCATGACGGGGCGCAAACTCAACGATTCGGCGGTTTCGCCTTCCAGCGGTGAACTTCCATAAAGCATGATGCCAGGCCGTGCGTATTCGCCCCCAATTTTGGAAAATTTCATGGTTGCGGCGGAATTCGACACTGAAATAGGCAATGCAGGCAACGTTGCCCGCGCCTGCTGGAACACAGCCCATTGCGAGCGTTCACCTTCCGGTTCGTCGGCACGCGCGAAATGGGTCGCTAATATGATCTCGCCGACGGCAGAACACGCACGCAGCCGCGCGTACACCTGCGCAGCCTGCGCCAGCGGAAACCCCAAACGATTCATCCCGGTGTTGAGTTTCAAATACACCTTGATGGCTACCTCGCCGCGAACCTGCTCCAACATTTCGATTTGTTCGACTGCGTGAATGATCGCGCTGATCTGGTGTATCTGAAAAAATTCAATTTCGTCCGGCGAATAAAAGCCCTCGAGCACGACAATTTCTTTGTTCCACGCGAGCTCGGTGCGTAGCTCAAGCGCTTTTTCGAGTTCGATCACCGCCAGCCCGTCCTCCTCGCGCAGGGCGGGCAGCACTCTGGCTAAACCGTGACCATAGGCGTTGGCCTTGACAACCGCGTGCAGGCGCGTACCTCGCCCAATGCGCTCGCGGGCTACCCGCAAATTGTGGCGGAGAGCGGCTAAATCGATCGTTGCGGAAATTGGGCGCATAATTCAATTTATAAATGTAACAAAATGCAACAAGCGTTTCGGGGCAAGGTCTTACGTCGCATGGAGGTGCGGCGGCTTCGTGCGCATTCTTTAAACATAAGAAAAGGTAGGCGCACCTTGCAACGCGGTTTTTACACAATCATGTCAGCGCAGTTTTTTAGCTCGCTCGCCGACAACGCTTTATTTGTAGCCGCCGTAGAGCTGCTTCGCTTGAGCAAAGCACCGGCTTGGCAGGGCGCAGCGCTTGTCCCCATGTTCGCACTTTTTTATGTGGTGCTTGCGCCGTTCGTGGGCGCGTTCGCAGACTACATGCCCAAGGGCAAGGTCATGTTCATCGCCAACGCGATCAAAATTGTTGGGTGCTTGATGATGTTGTTCGGCTCGCATCCACTGTTATCGTACGCGATTGTCGGCTTGGGCGCGGCAGCCTATTCACCTGCGAAGTACGGCATTTTGACCGAGATGTTGCCGCCTACAAAGTTAGTGGCGGCCAATGGCTGGATTGAAGGACTCACCATCGCATCCATCATCCTTGGCGCCGTGGTGGGTGGTCAACTCGTCGGCCAGCGGCTTTCGGCGGGTTTGCTCAGGTTCGATCTGCCTTTTATTGATACATCAGTCGATACCGCACCCGAAGCGGCCATTGCGGTGCTTATTTTTGTGTACGTCATCGCAGCAGCGTTTAACCTGAGAATCCCCCGTACCAGCGCACCGCTACAGCGACTACCGAGCTCTGCAGCGGCGATGGTTATAGATTTCGCCCGCTGCAACAAAAAACTCTGGGTCGATAAGCTTGGGCAAATTTCCCTCGCCGCAACCACCGTGCTTTGGGGCGTTTTCGGCAACATGCGTTACATCATGTTTGCCTGGGCTGCGGCAGCGCTTGCGTACAACACCACCGAAGCGTCCGCACTGTCCGGCGTCGTGGCCATCGGCGCAGCCATCGGAGCTATCGCGGCAACCACAAAAATGAAGCTCGACCAAGCACCCAAAATTTTGATCTTGGGTAGCGCGATGGGCGCAGTGATGGTGCTCTTGGTGTTCGTGGACCGCTTATGGCTTGCGGTGCCGATGTTAATTGGGCTTGGCATCGTAAACGGGTTTTTGGTAGTACCGCTCAACGCCCTTTTGCAGCACCGGGGCCATAGTTTGATGGGTGCGGGACGTTCCATCGCCGTGCAAAATTTCAACGAGCAATTGTGCATTCTGGGACTGGGCGGGCTCTATACGCTGATGACCAAACTGGGGGTAACGGCATTTGGCTCGATTACTGCGCTCGGGCTGCTGGTTTCGGTAGCGATGTACGCCGTACACCGGTGGCACAAAAACAATCTTGCCCGGCACCCCGCAGAACTCGAACACCTGCTTGCGGTCGCGCGCTCTGAAAAGCACTAATTCGGAGTAATACCTGCGGCGTAAAAAAGCTATTTTTGAAGAGATATCTCCGCAAAAATAGCTTTTTTACGCCGCAGGTATTGGGGTGAAGATGCTTACGCGGGTTCGGCAACGAGCTCGCTTAACAAGCGGTTGAGTGCGCGATCGACCACCGGTTCGGAATCCAACACGCGGGCCCGATCTTCACGAAACCACTCTGCGAGCTGCACTGGCGTGAGGCTCGCTGCCTTGTGACCCTGACGTGTTGTAAACAAATACGTCGTGCGCTGGGGGCTTACCCAAGAGAGTTTGGCAAGTTTGAGTTTGCCCATATCGTCTTGCATTTCAATCCACATGCCGCGCTCCATTCCAAGCGCGATTTCGTGGAACATATCATCCGGCGCGGCGGCCAAATCGATGTCAACTTTCGCTTGCTCAACTTTTTCGGTTTGCCCAACCGCTGAAGCCGGCAGCTCAATGGCCAAGCCTTTGAATAACCGGGTATGCGTTTCGAACATTCTGTCGAAAAACGCATCCCGTTCTGCTTGCGATGCATTCACCGCAGTGCAACCCGCCCGCAGCTCGCCCAAAAGCCTTGGCAGTCGTGAAATCATTTTTCGCCGGGCATCCGGCTCAAGTGTCTCTTTGATTGACTCGATTAGTAAGTCCGCTTGATCGAGCACGCGCTGCACCGGTTCGGCCTGCGTTCCGTGCTCGTTACCGAGCAGTCGAACGTATTCAAGCCAGGTACCGCCGAGAAAATCGATAACGAAAGGCGGCAGCGGTGCACGGCCGAGCCGATCACGAATTGCTCTGCGAGCCCAGGCGTCCGCGTTGGTTTCTTTGTCGTCTTTTTCAACAACAACCGCAACGGCTTCTTCCACCGGTTTAGCAGCTTCTTCAACGGTTTTGCCCGAAGCATCAAGCCGCTCTGTTGCTCGGATAAAAATGGTGAGATCTTTATCAAAATCTCGTGATACTTCCGCAACAATATCGTGAATGGTGCGGAAAGCAGGGTCGTCCACCCCGTGTTGCGGCTCCCAGCCCTTGCCTACTTCGGCAAGCCGATTGAGCAAAAGCCGACCAGGATGGGTTTTGCTTGCGAAAAAATTGCGATCAATGAGCGCCGCTTTGAGCAGCGGGATTTGTAAATGGTTGATCAGTGCCTTGACCGCATCGTGCAACTGAACGTCACGGAACACATAGTCGAACACCATCGTGACCAATTCGATGGTGGTGAAATCAAGTACCGACGCGTTTTGCTGAAACTGTTGGCTGGCTGCCACGTGCCGCAGTGGTTCGGTGGAATACACCGAAGGGGCACCAGCCGCCACCAGCGAGGGCAAGGTCATCTGCCGCACTGCATCCGCCGCATCGCCCTGAAATTGCCCTAGACCTTGCAACACCTGGGGCGCAACCACTTGCATCTGCATGGCGGACTGAGAAATGCCGGGCGGCATTGGTGCCCCAAGCAAGGCCATCGCGGCCATTTGTGGCGAGTTCGACACCGTTGGCATCGTACTGAGCGATGTAGTGGGGAACGAGGCGGGCGGAACGATTTGTGGGAACCCTCCGGTGCCAGCGCCAAAGTACTGCCCCCCCCCAGGGAGGCCTGATTGGGACACGCCCTCGCCGCCTTGTGCCGGCGCGCCACCGCTTTGCTGCCCGCCGCCAGCGTAGCTCTGGCCGGGTTGGCCCGAATAATCGCCTTGTGAACCCGCATAGCCCTGACCTGGTTGGCCCGGCACGCCCCCTTGCCCTCCTCCATAGCCCTGACCTGGTTGGCCGGGCATGCCGCCTTGCCCTCCCGCATAACCCTGACCTGGCTGGCCCGGCATGCCTCCTTGCCCTCCCGCATAACCCTGACCTGGCTGGCCCGGCATGCCCCCTTGCCCACCAACATTGCCTTGCCCAGGCATTCCAGCGTAACCTTGCCCCGGCGTACCCGGTGCACCTGGAAAGTTAGGCTGCCTAAACCCTTGCCCGGCAAGTCCACCGAACAATCCACCAGCTTGACCGCCGCCGAACGCGGCTCCGGTGCCCATGCCGCCAAAACTCGGGTTCATGGCGGCGACCCGAGCGAGCAACGCGGAGGCTACCTGCTCACTGAGTTGCGTATTGTTAAGAACTTCTTCCGCCCGCGCCTTCATTCGGGACTCGTCCGATCCACGGTTGGGTCGGCTCGCGCGCTCCACTTTTCGGCTACCCGTTAATGCGGTAGAGTTGACCCCGCGCTGCTGCAAAAACTGATCGAGATCGCGGTAAATGGAGCCCAAATCGAGTGGGGTTATCCGAGTCAACGTTCGTAAACACAACGTGACGAGCTCCTGAGAGTCAAACGTTCCGTTCAGTGCATCCGCACTCGCTCCAGCAACAACCGATGCGCTAAATGGGTTCTGCGAATTGGTAATTTCGGAGAGTTTCAATAGTGCCGCCAGGCGTGAGGCGAATTTCGCTAAGTCTTCTCCCCCCCGCTCTGCCATCCGTTGTGCGTATACGCGCGTGGCCACCTCAACGTCGACATCGCGGTCGTCGACCAAACTTAGTTTCGAAGCGGCAGGTGGAGCAACGTCCGTTGAGGCAATCGCCTCACGTCGATCAATCAGCGCATCGACCCGACTGCGCAAAGCCTTGCCGAATCGGTCGGTCCAAGGCCCAATATCCGCTACAAGCATTGCTTTGCAATCGAGCGCAATGCGTGCCAGTTGTGGCTCTAATTTTTCTCCTTGAATGCCGAGATCATCGGTCAGCGCATCAAACAGGTTGGCAACCTGAAAGTCCACGCGATGGCAGAATAAATCCATACAGTCTCGCATCGTTGCGAGCTGATCCGGCGTGTAGTTGATGTTGAGTGGTTGAATAGAGTCCAAAAGTCTAAATTCGAAGCAGATTACCAGCGCCAAAACTACTCAATAAACTGGCTAAGAATGCTATTGTTCTTTAACGCCGAGATGTTACACCAACATCATATCCTCGCGCATAAAACGTAGAGATGTCCCAGGCTGGCGCGTGAACTTACTCTGCTCAAAAAAGGTTCAATCTTTCAATTCACTCCATGCCTTGTCGATCCGCTTAATGGAAATCGGAAATGGCGTTTTGAGCTCTTGGGCGAAGAGCGAAACATGAAGCTCTTCGATCAACCAACGAAATTCTTGATGGGCGGCGGACGCATTCACATCAAAATTACAATGCAAACGAGCCTTGTAGCCGGAGATGACAGGTCCATTGCGCTGCTCGCGTAAAGGGTAGTCTTGAAACTTTGCAAGCCTGCGGGCAATGGCTTTTAGGTAGCGCGGTAATTCGCCTAATTGGGACCACGGCGTCGCGTTCATAAACCCGACGAAAACCAAATCATCCCGCCATGCCTTGAGCATGGGAACAAGTGCTTTGGCTGCGGCTGGTGCTGCCAGTGCGGCGTTGAGCGCGCTATATTCTGCGGCAGTGGCGGTCAGCGTGCGGGCAAGCCCCTCCGCTACCGCGGGAAGCCGGGTTTTCGCCCGCGTTACAGCCGCCTTGTAGGCTCGCTCATCGCGCGGTGGCTCATCTTCGCCCAAAAATGCACGATCAATGATCGCCGCTACAAAATCTTCTAGCAACTTATCGCTCGGGATCATGGTTTTAAATTGCAGGGCTATGGGCACAAATCCGTTGGGTCCTTTTTCCCAATTTCGCACCTGTTGTGCGAGCTCGATACGCATGAGCCGGAGCAAGCCTTTGCGATGCGCGAGCACGGCGGCGAGTGCCGTATCGAAAACTTTAACCCCAACTGTCGTGCCTTCATCTACCAACGACGGGTAGCCGATCACTGTTTGCTTTCCATGTTTAAGTGAAATCGTGTCGGGTAAGGTGCCAAGCGTCCAGCTTTTCAGCCCCGTTTGGGTGAGTGAATCATCGTTGCCAGAGAAGGCCGCTTGCGCAGCTTGTCCGAGTTGCGTCTGCAACTCCATTACATCGCGTCCCATTGCCAACTCATTGCCTTCGCCATCCATAACACGCACATTCAGCCGCAAATGCAGGGGACACCGTGCCTCATCGAGCATCGAGGGCGATACCTCTAACTTGTAAAAATCGCGCAAAAATGCCGCCGTAGCCTCGCTTAAACCGTGCTCACCGGCGGGTACACATTCCAAGAAATTTGTCACTGCATCAGGCAGCGGCTGCAGGCGGCCACGCTCCGCTTTCGGCAATTGTTTAAACAATGATGCAATTTTTTCCCGCACTAAGCCCGGTACGAGCCAGGTAGAAACTGCCGGCGTTACAGTGTTGAGCAGCGCCAGTGGCACCCGCACGGTTACGCCATCCATCGCGTGCCCAAGCTCAAAGCGGTAACTAAGCGGGAACTTGGCATCGCCTACAAGCAAGTGCGTTGGAAATTGCGCCTCAGTGGGCGCCGAAGCGCCTAAGCGGGTTACGTCTGTTTCCGACCACTCAAGTTCTTTAACGTTCAAGTGCTCTTTTAACCACTTCTCAAAACTTGCACCGCTCGCCACGCCCAATGGAATCCGTGCCCGATAAAACGCAACTTGTGTGTCCTCATCGACCACCACATCCAAACGCCGCGCGCGGTGCTCTAGATCTTCGAGCTTTTTGATGAGATTTCGGTTATTTTCAAGCCATTTTGCGCCGCAGGTATAGCCGTTTGCGATCAAACCTTCGCGGATAAAAATCTCCCGCGCGAGGGCGTGATCGAGATGCGTAGCGGCCACGCGCCGCCTTGGAATCAACGTCAATCCATGTAACGATACCCGCTCAAACGCCACCACTTGCGCGGTTGCCTGATCCCATTTTGGTTCGAACACATGCCGTGCGACCCGATCGCCGGCCGCCTCCTCAATCCATTCCGGCTCCACTTTGGCCACCGTGCGCGCGAAGAGCCGCGTCGTTTCAGCAAGCTCCGCTGTCATCAACCACTTTAAGCCTTTGCGGTTTACGCCGGAGCCTGGGAACACATAAAAATTGATGCCACGTGGCCCAGCATAGCCTTCACCTTCTGGGTCTTTAAAGCCCACCGATGCCGCTAAACCGGAGAGCAGCGAGCGGTGTAAATTTTCATAGGGCACTTCCTTTGAAAGGGCGCTATCTACTTTCCAATTCATTTCGCGCAACGTATCGGCTAGCTGCCGATGGATATCCCGCCACTCTCGCAGCCGCAGCCAATTTACGAACGACTCCCGACACAGTTGCACTTGCTTTCGGTGGGGCACTTTTTCATCGTCGCCTTCGCCTGCGAGGCTTACAAAAAAAATCCACACGTTTAGGAGCGCTACAAAATCGGAGCGATCATCGTCAAATTTCGCATGCGCTTTATCTGCCGCCTCCCGCGCTTCCATCGGCCGTTCGCGCGGATCCGGCACCGAGAGCGCGGCCACAATCACCAAGGCCTCAGCCAGGCAATGCCGAGCTTTGCCTTCAATCAAAATCCGTGCAAGGCGCGGTTCAATCGGCAGCCGTGCCAACTCTTTACCAATCGGCGTGAGCGCATTTTTTTCATCTAATGCACCTAAATCCTGTAGCTCGTTGTAGCCATCGGCCATCGCCCGACCTGAAGGCGCTTCGAGGAAGGGAAAGGATTCGATTTTTCCGAAACCGATCGCAGCCAGCCGCAAAATCACCGAGGCGAGCGATGAACGCAAAATTTCCGGCTCGGTAAAGACTGAGCGGGCGTTGAAATCCTCTTCGCTGTAAAGCCGAATCGCGATACCCGGCCCCACGCGTCCGCAGCGCCCAGCGCGCTGGTTGGCGCTTGCCTGCGAAATGTTTTCGATATGCAAAAGTTGCACTTTGCTGCGCACCGCGTATCGGCTCATGCGCGCCAACCCAGCATCGATCACGAACCGAATCCCCGGCACCGTGAGCGATGTTTCGGCCACATTGGTTGCGAGAATAATCCGCCGTTGATTGCCCTCTGGATGAAAAATGCGCTGCTGCTCCTCGTTGGACAGCCGCGCAAATAAGGGCAGGATTTGCGCTGCGCCGCCGCGCCGCATGGCAAGCCGTTTGCGCACGATCTCTGCGGTCTCGCGAATCTCACGCTCCCCAGGCAAAAAAACCAAAATATCGCCTGTTCCGGCGATGGTGCACTCTTCTACGGCGTCGGCAATCGCATCTTCAATTTCCTGCTCATCGTCGGTGTGCACATCGTTTACCGGACGGTAGCGAATCTCCACGGGAAACGTGCGCCCTGAAACTTCAATCAACGGGGCGTTTTGCGCCGACGCATTAGAAAAATGCGCCGCAAAGCGTTGTGCATCAATGGTGGCGGAAGTAATCACCACTTTTAGGTCCGGACGCCTAGGCAGTAGTTCTTTTAAGTAGCCCAGCAAAAAATCGATGTTGAGCGAACGCTCATGCGCCTCATCGATGATGATCGTATCGTACGCATTCAAAAATTTGTCGGTTTGGGTTTCCGCCAACAAAATACCGTCGGTCATGAGCTTCACAAACGCATCCGGCGCGGTATTGTCGGTAAAGCGCACTTTAAATCCAACGCTTTGCCCGATCTTCTCCCCTAACTCTTTTGCGATGCGTTCCGCCACGCTGCGCGCCGCGATCCGGCGCGGTTGGGTGTGCCCAATCAAGCCATGCCGCCCGCGTCCGGCCGCCAGGCATATTTTGGGTAATTGGGTGGTTTTGCCCGAGCCGGTTTCGCCGGTAATCACCACGACTTGATTGTTGCGGATCAATTCGGCAATTTCATCGGCCCGTTCCGAAACGGGCAACCCTGGCGCGTAGCGCACAGCCGGCGTAAGCGCTAGCCGTTTTTCGAACCGTACAACTGCCGCTTCATGCTTTTGTGCAAACGCGGCCGGGTTGGCTTTACCAACCGAATTTTCCAATGCGCGCAGCCGAATGAAATCGGCGGTGAGGAGGAGTTCTTTTTTAAGTACGGAAGCCATGCGAGCGCGGATTGTAGGTGCAAGCCAGAAAGTAGGCGATTTTCTCGGAGATAAAGTTCAAATTGTGCTTGTTTTGCGCCGCAGGTATTGACGCAGGTATTAATCTAAACTGCCGGTTGTCGGCGTGTTGCCGACAGCGTTCTCAGGGCGGGGCGAAATTCCCCACCGGCGGTAGGCAGGAGATGTTTTCTTGCGAGCCCGCGAGCGCCTTTTTGGGCGTAGTCAAAAAGGGTCAGCAGATCTGGTGCGATGCCAGAGCCGACGGTTATAGTCCGGATGAAAGAGAGACGCAATGGGTGTGTCCATGCTCCGCACGGCGCATGTGTGCGCTTGTGCGTGCCCTGGTTCGTGACCTTCAACTATTTTTGTGAGAAGACCATGAATCAGATTGTAAATTTGAAACAAACCATCCCGCCGAGCGCGCTGAGGTTGGCAATCCTCTGCGCAAATTGGCATCGCGAAATCGTGCATCGCTCTCGCGACTGCGCAACGGCGCATTTGGTCGCAGCCGGTGTGCCGCAAAGCCAAATCGCCCACATTGAGTTGCCCGGTGCGTTTGAGCTGCCGCTTCGGGCCAAACGCCTGGCGCAAAGCGGTGGGTTTGATGCGGTGGTCGCCTGTGCGTTGGTGGTCGATGGTGGCATCTATCGCCACGATTTTGTGGCCCATGCGGTGGTGGATGGTTTGATGCGGGTGCAGCTCGAAACGGATATACCGATTTTCTCCGCGGTGCTCACGCCGCATCATTTCCACGAAAGCGAAACTCACCAGCAATTCTTCCGCACGCATTTTGAAGAAAAAGGGCGCGAAGTGGCGCGGGCGGTGCTTGCAACGGTATGCACTTAGAAATAGCATCACAAACTTAAAAACCTGCGGCGCAAAAAGCACACTTTTTGAGCAATATCTCCTTTAAAAAAGAGCTTTTTGGCGCTCGGAGCGCTTGTTTGGAAGCAAATATGGGTCAGGTAAAACGGTTTGGCGCGTTTCCCGCTATCATTTACGCTCTTTTGATAGGAGGAGCTTCAATGAAGCGTTTAGTCACGATGACCGCACTGTCGGTCACCGCTGCAGTCGCCGCACTCGCCACGAGCGATGCTGCGCTTGCAAAACCATTTCGCTGGGCATCGTCTGGAGACATCCAAACGCTAGACCCGTATTCGCAAAACGAGAGCTTTACCAACGCGGCCAACGGGCAGGTGTACGAGAAGTTGGTGCGTCGCGGCAAAGACCTTAAGTTTGGCCCTGGCTTGGCAACGAGCTGGGAACAAACCGGCCCGCTTACCTGGCGCTTTAAGCTGCGCGCCGGCGTTAAGTTTCACGACGGCGCGGCACTTACGGCCGACGATGTGGTGTTTAGCGTAAAGCGCGCAAGCGGCCCGACGTCGCAAATCGCCAATTACGCCACCGCCTTGGGCGAACCCAAAAAGATTGATGACTTAACCGTTGATTTCGTTATGTCTAAGCCGAATCCGACGTTTTTGGATCACATCGACTCCGTGTTCGTCATGAACAAAGCGTGGTGTGAGAAAAACAACGCGGTGAACGCGCAGGACTTCAAAAACAAGCAAGAAATCTACACCGCGATGAACACAAACGGTACCGGGCCGTATGTGCTGAAGAGCCGCGCGCCGGGCGTAAAAACCGTCTACACCTTGAACCCGAACTATTGGGGCAAGGTTGAAGGCAACGTGACAGAAATCGTCTACACGCCCATCGGGGCGAATGGCACGCGTATGGCCGCGCTGATGTCGGGGGAAATTGATTTTGTGCTTGACCCGCCACCGCAAGACGTGGCTCGGCTGCGCACACGCCCAGAGCTCAAAATCATTGACGGCATGGAAAATCGGGTAATTTTCATTGGTATGGATCAAGCACGCGATGAGCTGC
Source organism: Betaproteobacteria bacterium (assembly GCA_031376405.1). Taxonomy (GTDB): domain Bacteria; phylum Pseudomonadota; class Gammaproteobacteria; order Burkholderiales; family Casimicrobiaceae; genus JANMDS01. The sequence continues at coordinate 4,960 of JANMDS010000422.1, read as the reverse complement.
TTTATTCCGATGTGAAAGGCAAAAACCCGTTTAAAGATCAACGTGTACGCAAGGCACTTTATCAAGCGGTGGACATCGAAACGATGAAAACCCGCCTAATGCGCAATCAAGCGGTGATCACTGGCGGCAATACGCCCTCGCCATTGGGCTCTTACAACGATCCGGAAATCGAAGGTCGTTACCCATTTGATATCGCAGCGTCTAAAAAGCTTTTAGCGGATGCGGGCTACCCCAATGGCTTCGGCTTCACACTCGATTGCCCCAATGATCGCTACGTGAACGACGAAGAAATCTGCCAAGCCTTAGGCGCGATGTGGGCGCAAATTGGGTTGAAAGTAAGGGTCAACGCGATGCCAAAGGTGAACTACTTCGCCAAAACCGAAAAGCTTGATACTTCCGTATACATGCTCGGCTGGGGCGGCGCCGTAACCGATGCCGAAACCACGCTAACCCCCGTGTTGCGCAACCGTGGCCCGAACGGCATGGGCACTTACAACTGGGGCAACTACAAAAACGATAAGCTCGACCAACTCGCCGCGCAATCGACCGTAGAGACGGATATGAAGAAACGTGAAGCGCTGGTAAAGGCCGCGTTGAAGGAGCACAAAGAACAAGTGCATCACATTCCGTTGCATCGCCAGATGATTCCATGGGCTGCGCGCGCAAATATTGACGTTGTTCACCGCCCAGATAACTGGATGGAAATTGGTTGGGTTACGGTAAAGTAATTCACCTAGATCAGCACGAAAAGCCCAGATCACTCTGGGCTTTTTTATGTCAAAACCCGTACAACGTCTAATTTGCAGTGAAAAAAGGCCCTTTTTTTTAGGAGATCATTGCGGATAAGTGCCGTTTTTACGCCGCAGGTATTTAACTTCACTCCCGCTAAAAAACGCCCCGATATGGTGCGTGCCGCACGTAAAATGTGCGTCATCGTGGTGCATCGACACGAAACAGTGCGGCTAAGTCCCTGAGAACATTGGTTTTTTTATGTATCGCCGTGCGGCGAGCGGTGGCACGGCTCATGCTTATAAAATGCGAATAGTTTTAGTCGCTTATTTGTTAGTACATCACACGAAAAAGAAGGATTTTCATGTCTACTCCAGCAGCCGTCCTGAAAATGATTAAGGACAAGCAGGTCAAGTTTGTTGACCTGCGCTTTACCGATTTGCGTGGCGCCGAGCAACACGTACAAGTGCCGCAAGATCAGTTCACCAAAGATAAATTCACCGAAGGCCATGCGTTTGATGGCTCTTCGATTGCGGGTTGGAAAGGCATCGAAGCCTCCGACATGCTGCTCTTCCCGGACCCAAGCTCAGCGCGGATCGATCCGTTTGTTGAAGAGACCACGCTTAACATTTCGTGCGACGTGATCGAGCCCGATACCGGCAAAGGCTACTCGCGCGACCCACGCTCGCTCGCTAAGCGCGCCGAAGCATATTTGAAGTCCACCAAATTGGGCGACACCGCGTACTTCGGCCCTGAGCCAGAGTTTTTCATTTTCGATAGCGTTTCCTATAAAGTGGATATGTCGGGCGCGTCGTGCAAAGTCTATTCGGAAGAAGCCGCGTGGCAGACCGACGACGACGACCGCGATATGAAGGGCAATCAAGGCCATAAGCCCGCAGTTAAAGGCGGCTACTTCCCTGTGGGCCCGGTTGATAAATTGCAAGATGTGCGTAACTCAATGGTGTTGGCGCTTGCTGAGATGGGCGTGCCCGTTGAAGTGTTCCACCACGAAGTGGGCAATGCCGGCCAGTGCGAAATCGGCACGCGTTTTTCAACATTGGTTGAGCGCGCAGACTGGACGCAAACGCTCAAATACGTCGTGCGTAACACCGCGCAAATGTACGGCAAGACGGCTACGTTTATGGCTAAGCCCATCGTCGGCGACAATGGTTCTGGCATGCACGTTCACATGTCGATCTGGAAAGATGGCAAAAACTTGTTCGCTGGCAAAGGCTACGCAGGCTTGAGCGAAATGGCGCTGTACTACATCGGCGGCGTGATCAAACACGCACGCGCGCTGAACGCCATTACCAACCCAGGCACCAACAGCTACAAGCGCTTGGTTCCAGGCTTTGAGGCACCCGTTAAGTTGGCGTACTCGTCGCGCAACCGCTCCGCCTCGATTCGCATTCCACACGTTGCAAGCGACAAGGCGCGGCGTATTGAAGTGCGCTTCCCAGACCCAACGGCGAATAGCTACATGTGTTTCGCCGCGTTGATGATGGCGGGCCTAGATGGCGTGCAAAACAAGATTCATCCAGGCGATGCCGCGACCAAAAACTTGTACGACTTGTCGCCCGAAGAAGATGCGAAGATCCCAACTGTCTGCCACAGCTTAGAGCAAGCGCTTGAGGCTTTGGACAAAGATCGTGCCTTTTTAACCAAAGGTGGTGTATTCACCGACGACTTAATCGATGCTTATATTGCGCTCAAGGAAGAAGAGATCCAGCGCTTCCGCATGACCACGCATCCGCTTGAGTATGAGATGTATTACTCGATGTAATTGTTTTGCATCGCAGTGAAATAAAGTAAAGTAAAGCGCCGCAGATGAAAATCTGCGGCGCTTTTTTGCTGTGTCAGGGGCTTTCCTGCTGTTATTCGATTGGCTTCGCGAATCGAGCAGCGAGTTCGGATGCCAACCGTTCCCAAACGAGTCGCATACGGGCGCTGCGTTTCATTTCATCGTGCGCGCAAAGCCATACTTCTTTCGGTAGCGAAATGTGATCAGAAAACACCCGTTTAAGGCCCGGTATGGTCGCGGCCACGTCCACGCAATACATGCCCACACCAGCGCCACACTCCACCATCGCGTGCCGAGCCATGATTGAATCGCTTCGAAACCGAAAGCGCGGAATGCTGGGCTGCGCCGCCCCCCGGATCGAGGGCGCAATGGCGAACGTCTCACGGTCATAGCCCACAATAAACGCCCCGCTGGGTACCGAAAATGAGGTGGGCGCACCAAAACGCGCAATGTACGATTCGTGCGCGAACAGCCCCATCTCGGTATCGCCCACTTTACATGCGATGAGCGCATCTTGCTCAGGGCGCATTAACCGCACCGCGATATCGGCTTCTCGGCGCAATAGATTATCAATGTGGTTTGAAACAGAGAGCTCAATTTCGAGCTCAGGGTGGGCATTTAAAAGCGGGGCAAGCATGTTGGGCACCACGCTTTGCGCATAGACCGGCGCTACTGCCACCCGCACCACGCCGTTCACCGCGCCCTGCGTTTCGCTCACGCTCAGCTGCGCGTCCCGCACGGCGTTGCGAATGGGTGCAAGGGTTTCGAAAAGCACGTCTGCACGGGCAGTAGATTGCAGTTTGCCTGGTAAGCGGACAAAGAGCGTCTCACCGATGACGGCTTCGAGCTCCCGCAAGTGACGACCCATACTCGGTTGGGTAACGCCGCAGATGCGCGCGGCGGCGGTGAGCGTGCCGGATTCGAAAATCGCGCAAAACGAACGCAACAAATTCCAATCAGTTACCGGGGTAACGGCCGTGGGCTTTATGTTCTCGGAAAGTGTGTCCTGCGTTTTTCGATTCATTGATGTAGTTTAAGGAAAGTGCACAAAAAAATTCCAAACAAAAATGTATGGCAGGCAAACTCAATTGATCGTAGAAAAGATACCGAAAGAGGCGAAAAATAAACGCTTAGCCAATCCCACAGGAACCGTTTCATGCCCTCGCCTAACCATTCCGATTCTGCCGCTTTCAAAAATCGCCGTACTTTCATTAAGCTCGTGGGCGGTGGCGTCGTACTTTCTGCCCTGCCTGCGATCAATGGTTGCTCTAGCGCGATCCCGAGCGCCGCCGTGGAGGCCTGGAGCAGTGCGCCACCGCAAGACGACGCACGCCGCTTTATGCTTGCACACGGCTTACTTGCGCCCAATCCCCACAACCGCCAGCCATGGATCGCCGATTTGACCCGCGCAAACGAAATCACGTTGATTTGCGATGAGAAGCGTTTGCTATCGGAAACCGATCCGTTCGGGAGGCAAATTTTGATTGGTTGCGGCGCATTTATTGAGCTCGCCGTGATTGCGGGCGCACAGTTTGGCTACCGAGTTGACGTTCAACCATTCCCCAATGGGACACCTGACCTCAGAGCGCTGCCTGGCGCTAGCGCCGTTGCCCGATTGGTCTTGGTAAAAGATGCCGCAAGCAAGCAGGACCCATTGTTCGCGCAAATTCGGCTACGGCATACCAATAAAAGCGAGTACGATTCAATTAAGACAATTGCAAATCCGCAGTGGCAGACGCTCCTAGACCCAGCGCAAGCGCTCGGGCTTAAGGCAGGCGCGATCAATGAGCGTGCGCCCATTGAACAAATCCGTGGCATTACCCGAAGCGCTTATGAAGTGGAAATGCTCACGCCGCGCACGTACCTCGAATCGGCCCATCTCATGCGCATTGGCGGCAGCGAAATCGCCCAGCATCGCGATGGCATCTCCATTGCCAGCCCAATGGTCAACGCGTTAAGCACGTTCGGTCTTTTTAATCGCTTCGAAGTGCCGAAATCGGGCAGCAGCAATTTTGGTCGGATCATGGAGCGCTGGTTGCCCTTTGAAACAGGTAGCGGCTATCTGTGGATCGCCTCGCCTGCACAATCACGCTCGGCGCAGCTGAGCGCAGGCCGAGCCTATGTGCGCTCCCACCTCGCCGCCACTGCGTTAGGCATTGACATGCACCCGCTTTCGCAAGCGCTGCAAGAGTTCGACGAGGTTCGCCCGCAATTCACAGCGCTTCACGCCATGCTAGGGCTTGATCCAGCGCGGGAGACGCTACAAATGCTCGCGCGAGTGGGGTTTGGTGTCGGCCCTGGAGAAGCCTCCCCCCGCCGCCCGATTGCCGAGATGATTCGGGTTTAGGATTCAGGAGCCTACTGCGGCGCGAAAAGTCCCCATTTTTCAGGAGATAATTTACAAAAGGTGCTGTTTTTGCGCCGCAGGTA
>JANMDS010000394.1:0-2369 GCA_031376405.1 Betaproteobacteria bacterium | reverse complement strand
CAATATGATCTCTGCCAACAAATCCATACTCTGTGTACTGAGATGGCGTAATCCTACATGAATTTAAGAGCCCGACGACAACATCGAGCTTGCCGATCTCCACAACTTCACACCGTGAAAGCTTTACGTCAGTCGGCACGTGAAGCGACTCGTGCGCGAACATTCGAAGACTATGCTCGTGCTCAAAACTGACACCGGCGGAAACACTTCCCACGTCGTTTCCTTCTTTCTCACTGTATCTCCGAAAGTCATGATTCCCAGGGACAAACAAGATCGCCGAGGTAGAAATTTCGAGCGCAGAAGACAGATCGGCCATAAACTCTTTAGCATCTCTCAGAACTGATTCCGACCACCGCGATTGCGTTACAATATCGCCGGAGATAATCACTGCCCCGACTCGTCGAACGCCTTGGGCGTGAACATCATGAGCCAGCGTACTTGCGAGAGTGCGGGTCGTACCGTCGAGAGGATTAGCATTCGCCCGAGTCGCAAAAGCATGATCCTTACCAAAATGAAGGTCAGATATATGAATGATACAGGAATCGCCGTCGCCTCCTTTATGTGTTGACGACTTCACCCTCCGCGTCGCAGAGCGCTTTGTTATTGCCGCGATCCCGTTTGCGCCATCGTAAAGCGTCTCGTTAGGCGGTAGTGACAGCAACCTCTCATCGAACGGCACTTTGGAAATGCGACCCTCAAGGCGGAACCAAGTTCGCACCTTCTTAAATTCACGTCGATAATAGGCGGGCACTTTCCTCAACTTATGCTTGGATATCTTACGGCAAATCTCCGTTACCTTGACTAAGTGCAATGATTGATCATTCAAATTAACCAGCCACGCCTTCTGAGGAAGCTTGCTAGATAACTCCTTGAGAAGATCGGTCTTACTTGGCTCAGTTGCCTTCTTCCACCATCCCCAATATACGTGCTTGTATTTGGCTAACACTGACCTATGCGCCACGACTGACGAATCGTCTGTGAAGTCACGATAGCGGAGTATCAATCGAGGTGTGTCCATACGTCCCTCGGCTGCTCAGTTGCAGGCACTTCAGCCAGCTCAGCCAACATCCTCCAAGCGCCCGCTTGAAGCTCCGAAAGCCTAAGCGTTACATCCTGGGATGCGAGTTTTACCACCGCGGTGACAAAATGGCTACTGCCAGAAACACGGCAAGCTCTACCGTTTGACAACCATAGGTCGACGCTCTCTCGAGCGGGATCTCTGCGGCTAACGCTTCGCAACGTCCACTCTTGATCTTCATAGACCGGCAGCAAACATGGGACGGCGTCGTCTGGTCGGAGGCGCACCGCAACCTGCCTTTTCCCCAATTTGAACCTTAGCCAGTGGTCACCGCAAATCACTGAAGGCAGGGGATGCGGGATGACTGATTCTGTTCGCGAAAGGTGGACGAGATCAGCATTCTTTGGAGATGGCTCTCCAAACCGCGAGCCGGAAGAACCACTACCAGCGAACGCCGCCAACTCAAACGCTGGTAGCGTGTACCGAAGCAAGCTGTCAACGACAGTGAGCCGGCCATACTTTTGAAGCTCCGAGAATATTTTGTCACGTTCGTCGACGGCTGCAGGTCGCGTTCTTGACGGCCAAAGTGAAAAAAAGACATCGCGCGCGTTTGGAGCAAATAACAGGAGATGGTCAAGCCACAGGCAAAAATCCGTCGGATACCACGGGCTATCGAACGCAATCACGCGTACGTCCAACAACTGATGCTGGGTCAGCGGAAAGCGAAGGTCATGCGTTATCGCAGTGCCGCGTCGGTGACGCGAAGACATTGAAGGATTTCTCTCAATCAGCGTACTAGAAATTCCTCTTTCTGCTAACGTCGATGCTACGGACGGCATCCCTGCGAGCAGAACTGTTGACTTGGTTGCGCAAACCAAGTCTGCGATGTGATCACAGGTCCCCGAGTCGAATGCCCAAAAAAAATCGAGCGCATGTCCTTCGAGTTCTTCACCTTGGCTATGCATGCTCTGCCTTACGTTTTTCCGATTATCTCACTTGGGAAATGGTACGACGGACCGGGAACAAAATGAGCAATGCTGCCCGACGTACTACTCCGCCGCCAGCTTGCGCGCCGCGCGCGGATCTCGGGTGAGGATGCCGTCGGCGAGGTCGCGGTCGATCAGCGAGTTCGGGCGCTCGGCGACGCGGCCGTAACCGGCGCCGCCGCCGACGAACACCTCCACGGCGTCGCCCTGGCGCAGGTCGACGGCGGCCTTGGAGCGGAGCTCCTGGTCCGTGCCGTCGGCGCGGATATCCTTCGCTGCGTCCATCATTTTTTATTGTCCCCCCCCTGTCTTCCCTCCTTGATGGACACTTTCAAGTCGTTGAGCCACCCTCGCAGTGCTATCTT
>JANMDS010000355.1:0-8481 GCA_031376405.1 Betaproteobacteria bacterium | reverse complement strand
ACCGTGCTTACGCTCGGCGCTCGGAGCGGTCTGTTCATTGGAGGGGGCATCGTGCCACGTTTGGGCGCGCGCTTTAACGAATCTCAGTTTCTTGCACGCTTTGAAACAAAAGGTCGGTTTCAGCCGTATTTAGCGGCGGTCCCCATTGCGGTGATCACCGACACGTTGGCAGCGCTTACGGGGGCGGCGTTTGCGATTGAGCAGAGCAGCGCTCAAGTCTAAAGCGCACCTAATTTTTGAGACACCTTTGCGCTCACTTTGATCGAAGCGTTTCGAAATCTTCTGTATTGTTAACCCGTTTGACATAAAATCGCATCAATAGCTGTTATTCGGGGGCAGTTTGTCTGACTTTTTGATCTTTTTGCTGATCGCCGGCGGCATGATCGGGCTTTGCGCATGGATCGGTGCCGTCATCATCATCGCGGGCCACCCAATTCTCTCGCGTATTCAAAAATTCGCGTGGATATTGATTGTTACGGTTTTACCCATCGTTGGCCCGCTTTTGTATTTTTCGATGTTTGCCGACGGCTTGGTAAAAGGTAAATCGTACCGGCAAATGTAGTGCTGTTACACCGCAGATAACGTCGCCGCCGCGTGGGCTTTTTGCGCCGCAGGCATCCATCCTTTTCGCTGCCAGCGTAGCCAATTGATGAGCGCGCGCAGCCACTCATCGAGCGCGTAGATCAACCACACACCGAGCAATCCAAAGCCTAAGTGCCAACCCAGCCACCATGAGCCAGCGCCGAGTACAACGAGCTGTGACGGTAAGCCTGCAAGCGCTGGGTAGCGCGCGTCGCCCGCGGCACGTAGCGTGTCGTTCATGATGATGTTTACCGCGCGACCAGGCTCAATCAAAAGCCCAATCCACAACATACTCATCCCCGTAGCGATGATCGCGGGGTCTTTGGTGAAGAATCCAAGTAAATGGTTTCCCAGCAACGCCGCAATCAAAGCGAAACTCAACGCCGTACCGACGCCGATTTTGAGTGCCTTGCGCGCGAGCGCGTCGGCTTTTGCAAATTCACCTGCGCCCACGAAGCGTCCCACCAAGATTTCCGCTGCAATTCCAATTGAAATGCTTGTTGTGATGATTGCGAAACCGATTTGCATCGCGTAGGCATGGGTGGCAAGCGCGGCTTCGCCCAATTGCGCAGCGACGCGTACGCTGACGATGAAACCAAATGTCCAGCCGAAATGTTCGATGGCCGTCGGGAAGCCGATATTGATGACAGGGACGAGTCGGTCGCGGTGTAGGCGAAAGAAATCCGTATATTGCGGTACAAGATTGAGCCGTACCTGCCACAAATAGGCGTAAAAGCAGAGCGCTACGATGCGGCTCAATACCATCGCACTGGCGTAGCCCAATAACCCAAATTGCGGCACGAGCAGCCACGCAAGCCCAAGGTGCAGCCCGTGCAGAACTACGATGGTTTTCATCACGTCGCGGACAAACAGGTGAGCACGTAGAACGCCGCAAAACGCTGAACACAGTGCTTCCAGTACGATGACGATGCCGATTATCTGTAAATAAGGTTTAGCGAGTGAGGCGACCGGTGCGGGGGCGCTCATTGCGCCGAGCAGGCCGCTGGCTCCGAACATGCAAAACGCGCCGATGAAAAGTCCCACCCACATCGCACCACCCAATGACGCCTTGCTCACGATATCGGCGGATGCAATTTGTCGGGCGCCGAGATGGTGAGAAACCACCACACTGATGCCTGCACCGATGACGCGAAACAAAATAAAGAGGAAGCCCCATATTTGGTTCGAGAGCCCGAAAGCGGCCCCCGCGGTATCGGAAATTTTTGAAGCCAAAAGCGTGCCGATCAAGCCAACAGCCAGCCCGAGCACCGACTCAACCAGCAGCGGCGCGACGACGAAGAGCAGGCGAGGTTGGGACATTACGCAGTGGTGCTTCCAGTTAAATTCAAGTGTAATGCAATCGATTGCAATTCACCATACCTGCGGCGTAAAAAGACCACTTTATAAGAATTATCTCCTTAAAAAAGCGCGATTTTTGGCTTAGTCTAGGGGCCTGAAGCGGTACCTTCGCGGCGCGGGTCTGCCCCGCCAATCCAGCCATTTTTGGTGCGAACGATGACATGTAAACCACTGGTGAAATCGATCACGCGCGGCTCATGACCTTTGGCTTTTAGCGCATCTACCCACTTCTCCGCCTCGGTGCCTTTCTCGAGCTCCGTCGGCCCGTTGCGCGAGCCCACGTTTGGCAGATCCATCGCCGCTTGCGGGTCGAGCTCCCAATCGAGCACGCCCACAATAGACTTCACTACATAGTTGATGATCGCGCTGCCACCGGGTGAGCCCGTCACCATGTGAACACGCCCCGCGCTGTCGTACACGATGGTGGGCGACATGGTAGAACGAGGGCGTTTCCCAGGCTCAATTTTGTTGGCCACCGGCAGGCCGTTTTCCTCGGGCAGGGCGGAAAAATCGGTCAGCTCATTGTTTAACAAAAAGCCATTGACCATGAGCCGCGCGCCCATCGTATCTTCGATGGTGGTGGTCATCGACACGGCATTGCCCTGGGCATCCACTACGGAAATATGGCTAGTGGCGTTGAACTCGTAGGAACGATCATCTGCCAGCGCCGATGTTTTTTGCGTAGGCTCTGCACCTGCGCTACCCCGCCCCATTGATTTTTGGGGATCAATCAGTGCGCTGCGGGATTGAATGTACGCGGGGTCCGTCAGCCACACTGGTTGCGGTGCGAAGGCAGGATCGGCCAAGTAGCGGTTACGGTCGGCATAGGCCAGGCGTCCGGCTTCACTTAACAAATGCGTGAATTGCGCAGGCTGAATTCTGGTCGCGGCAATATCGAAGCGCTCCAACATACCGAGCATTTGCACGATGGCCACACCGCCTGAAGAAGGTGCAGGGAAACCGCACACCTTGAAGCCACGGTAGGGCCCGCACACCGGCACGCGCTCGATGACTTTGTACTGCGCAAAATCTGCAAGTGATAAATCGCCCGGGTTGCTATGCCCATTTGCGACTTTCACTATTGTTGCGGGAATATCCCCTGCGTAAAAGGCTTTTTCTCCGTCACGCGCGAGGGTGCGTAACGTGGCCGCAAGCGCAGGTTGTTTTAGCGTTGCGCCAACGGCGAGAGGTTCGCCTTTAGTATCAAAAAAAACCGCACGGGCACTTACGTCATTTTTCAAAAAACGATCTGTGCGAATCGCCATGTTCAAACGCGGAGTAACTGCAAAACCATTTTCAGCCAGAGCAATGGCGTGATCAAAAAGCCCACTCCAAGGCAATTTTCCATGCTGGGCGTGGGCGTGCGCGAGCAGCTTTACGGTACCTGGCACGCCGACGGCTTTGCCACCCACGACTTGCTCGTAAAAGGGCATGGGTTTGCCATCGCCACCCATAAATCGCACAGACTTCGCCGCTGCAGGCGCGGTCTCCCGCCCATCGTACGCGGCCAAGGCATTGCGTCTTCCATCGTGTACCAACAAAAACGCACCGCCTCCAATGCCCGAGCTTTGAGGCTCCACCACATTGAGCGCAAGCTGGGTGGCAATGGCCGCATCCACTGCGCTCCCGCCCGCACGCAAAGCGGCCACGCCCGCGGCGACCGCGAGTGGGTGGGCCGCTGCGACCATCGCATCCCTACTCGTGACTACTTTTTTTGCCATCCAACCTGAGGGCAGCTCTGGCGCGAGTTGTCCAACGGACGCGATGGGTAGTGCCAGCGCAACAAAACAAAAGGAAAGTGAGATTATTTTCATGATTCATGCACTATACCTGCGGCGTTAAAAGCGTACTTTTTTGGCGTTATCTCCCAAAAAAAACGATGTTTTCATACCGCTCGCAGCATTGTTGTTTTTGCAATCCCCCATTTGGTGGAGATGAAGTCAGCCTTCTAGTGGATGATTTGTATTCGGAAAATGCCTAGACTGGCCTCCTGAAATCGATGTTGGAGTCGCACATGATGATGTCCCTTTCCGCTTTGTTCAATCCCGCAGCGCGGCGCGCACACCGCGCATTTGCCCACGCGAAACCGGTGCATGCTGCGCGCACCCGCTCGGGCGAACCCATGCCTGAATTGCCGCATTGGGTCGAAGATGCGATTTTTGACGTGTACGTTGGATCGCCGGATCCTGCGATCCCTGTGACGGAAGATAGTTGCATCACGATGGCCTTGCTCCGCTGTAGCGCAGTGGTGTTAGCGGACGGGGTCGTGATCCCAGGCTACGATAATGATGGCAACTATGGCTATCTCGTTTTTCAGCTTGGCGTGCAGCCGTTTCATAGCCGTGCCGCCACGGCTCGGTTGGCTCTGGTTGAGGCGAGGCGTGCGCAGTTGAAAATGGCAAAAATTGATGCACAGTTTTCCGAGCCGTCCGCTCTCGAGTTGACTGCGCAGCGGATGCCTAGGCTCGCATGGTGCAATCTTTCGGATATCCGGGCATCGGGCGCAAGCGATTGGAGTATTGAAACTTACTTAAGGCGCAACGGACTTTGGAGCGCGGCCCATGTGCTCGATGGCGTACCGCTAAAACTACTTTGGCTTTCGAGCGCCACGAACCGACGCGTTATCGCAGCCAACATCATGCGTGCCGGCGGGAAAATGATTGATGGGGATTCGACACCTAACTCGGTAAACCTCACCGTTGTGACGTAAACTTCGCCCTGGGGTGATTGTTGTTAATTCGCTTTTATTGACGAGCCAAAAATATAAACTTTGTCTTTGCGGCTCGGCTAGGCGCGAAACGTGTACGCGTTACGTGCACGATGAAATCGTAAATCGCGACTGACGCGAACCCGCAAATGAGGGATTTATCGGATGAGCACCGAATCGTTGCGCAGCGCAAATCCCGAACATAACGCGCGCAATGGACCATTTAGCGCTGTGTTGGGTTCCAGTGCGCGTCTCATTTTCAATTGCGCCGAAGCGCTCTCTCACCACCTCGATCATGCCGACCGCACTTCGCTACGGTTTGAGCCACCCGATGGGCAAGCCTTCGAACCAACGCCCTGTACTTGGCTCTATGTAGCGTCCTACGGTGAGGTCGTACTCATTCAGGGCTATGTTGCCGCGTTGCAGCGCGCGGGGCTTATCACGGAAGCGATGCTCATCATCTGCAATCAAATTGAGCTGGCCGCATCCATTCGTCGTGTATTCCCCGCCGCGACAGTGGTTGCGAGTGATGGCCGCCGCGCCCACGCAATCGCACTAGCAAAAAAATTCCCTCCGCGTCTATTCATCATTTCAGAGGTGCCGTGTATTCCGGGCGACGCACCGTGCAGGTTATCGCCCTCGTTGCTTACCATTGTTCGAGAGCAGGGCGCACCGACTGTGCTTATCAACGGCTGGCTCTATCATCAAAAGCCCGCCAGTCGAATAGATCGCCTTGCCGCAGCGTTGTTGACGCGGGACTACTTACGCAACATAAGCGTGCTTGGCGTGCAAAACCCAGCGCAGCGTGCGGAACTAATCGCGCGGGGCGCGCGGCCAGAATGTGTGGCGGTGATTGGAAACGTTAAGTTCGATGCCGCGGCGCACGCTGCGGTGGACAACGGTGCGCTCATTGAACTAGGTCGATCAATTCTTGGGCAGCGCAGCGCGTTTACTGCGGGTTGCCTACGGGAACATGATGATGTAGCGTTGGTGCTCGAGGCGTGGATAAAGCGTCGCGAGCATGAACCTAACTTGTTGCTAGTCCTCGCGCCACGGTACCCAAACTCAGTGCCCATCACGGAGCATATTACAAATTTACTAAATCGGAATGCTGTTAAATACGCACTGCGCAGTGATCAACCAGACGCAGCAAGATTGCAGCGAATTGACTGCTTGGTGATCAATACATTGGGGGAGTTGGCGAGTGTTTACGCCGCATCCACCGCAAACTTTGTTGGCCGCGACCACAATTTGCTCGAGGCGCTACAGTGCAGCGTGCCAACGGCGACTACATCGAATTGGAACCCCAATTACCCTGGATTTGGTATTTTGAAAGCCTTAACGGGGAGCACGGTAATCGAGCAGTGCGATACCGCCGATTCGCTCAACGCATTTCTTGCAAGGGCAAAGGCGCGTGATCCATCGTCAATCCCCCAATTGCTGCGTTCGCTAACCGGAGCGACTGATCGCGCAGTTGAGTTGACGCGATGCGTGTTACGACCGACTAAGCACAACTAAATGGCACGGCTTCTATACGTCACCCAAGCTCGGTTTTGGAATTGGGACAACGCAACCCGATTGCGCATAAAAAATCTTATTGAAGCGCTGGCGAATCGAAAGATACTGGTCGAGGTTTTTTTCCTGGGTGAACTTACAGATCAAGACATAACGGGCTTTAGCAAAGTAATTTCTAGTGTAGTCAGCCTAAGCGGATGTTCGGCGAACACTAAGCCAGGCAACCGGATGCGGGAAGGCATATGGCAGTTCCGACTAATGCCGACAATTGAGTTTGTTCGTTGCCTTATTCGCAGGGTTTTACTAGGCGTACTGCCGCACCGGCTACGAGCGGGGGATTCAACTCTACCCGAATGGCTTTTTGTCGGTCTGCGCTACTTTCTCGACGAATCTCCCTACGCGTACGCGAGCGAGCACGATGAAAAGTCACTTATCGCACACCTTGCGGCATTTGATCCAACAGTTGTTTGCGTATCTCGACTAGACGGTGCATGGACGTTACGAGCCTGTCGGGGTCGTGGCATACCGACGCTTCTAGATAGTCATGATGTCGTTTTTCAACGTCGTACGTCCCTAATGCGAGGCGCGTTGATCAACAATATCTTTTCGAGCGAAGCGTTGGAGATTTTTATGCTGGCGCAGGCAGATGTCGTACTTGCAATTCAACTCGCGGACACCTATGCGTTTCGTTCGCTCTTGCCTTCCGTGGATGTTATCCATGTCGGTCAACCATTCAATGCTATTGTGTGTTCAAGGCCACCCCAGTCTTTATTGACTTTTGGCTTTATGGGCTCCGAGAGCGTAGCAAATGGCGCCGCGCTGCAAGAAATTTTGGAGACACTTTGGCCGCAGATCTATGTGCGCGCGGGTAGACCAGTGAGACTCGTCGTAGCGGGGCGCGTTTCAAAAAATGTCACGAAACTCTCGCTGGGTGTTGAAAACCAAGGAGTCGTCGGTGCCGTCGAATGTTTCTACGATGAGGTAGATGTAATCTTATCGGTAGTGCGTTTCGGGGGTGGATTGAAGTTCAAGACCGTCGAAGGTTTAGCGTTCGGAAAAGCTGTCATTGCCACGGACTGCGGTGCCGAGGGACTTTCTCAAGCTGTTGATTTCGCGCTTATTCGCGCCGATACAATTGAAGCAATAGTAAATGCGGCGGTCGAGTTAACCCAGCGATCAGAGGTGCTTCAGCAACAAAAAGCGCTGGCATATGAAACTGCGCGAGCACACTTCAGTGCAGATTCTGTATACGCGCAGATGTTTGATACCGTCGAAGAGTTAGCGAAGCGGCCAACGAAGTCCGTCGCCCCCGTAAAACAATGAACTTCAGTAAGCGCCTTCTGCTGCCCTTTGCGGAAACCTACATTGCTGCCCTCATTTCTATTGGGGTTCAAATTTATGTATCGCGGCAGCTATTGCCTGCGCAGATCGGCGTGTTTCAGCTTTCGATGGTGATCGTTGGCGTGCTCCTCGCTCTGCGCGATTTTGGAATGACCGAGTACTTAGTTCAGGAGAAAACACTTAACTCAGTTAAGCTTGCACGCGTACTCGGACTCAATATCGTACTGACTATTGCTCTATCTGGTCTCATGTATTTAGGTTCTGGATTTGTCGCCACGTGGTTTCGCGAACCTGATATTGGTGAGATATTGAAGTTGCTCGCGCTGCCAATGTTGTTGATGCCATTTGCGAGTGCCATCATCGCGTTGCTTCGCAGAGAGCTCAAGTTTCAAAACATTTTCTTTATCACGGTTCTATCCACACTCGTTTCCAGTTTCGTTTTGTTTGCTGGGGTTTACCTGGGTAAAGGTGCGTATGCACTGGCCTACGGCGCGGTAGCGGGTAACTTCACTACCTTTTTGTTGGCGATGTACTTCAAACCCGCAGAAACAAGCTTAATTCCGCTTCTGGGGGGGTGGAAACACGAGATCGCGTTTGGCTGGCAGGCGGTGCGCATCTACGCCTTTGGGCAACTCGCAAGGCTCTACCCAGATCAACTCATCGGCAGGCAACTCAACGCCGCATCTGTTGCTTACTTTTCAAGAGCAGGCAGCGTAATTGAAATTTTTCAACAAGGCTTTGGTCGTGCAGCGCTATCAGTATGCTTGCCTGTATTTTCGGATCGACATCGGGGTGAAAAATCGGTTCACGGCTCATTTGCTTTCGCGTTTTCGTTATTCACTGCCATCGGGTGGGCATCGAGTCTGTATTTTTTAATTGTTTCTGACATCGTGATTCGCTTGCTTTTTGGACCGCAATGGGAACAATCCATTGCGCTTTCGCGCATCGTTTGTATCGCTTTTTTATTTGAAATTTCT
>JANMDS010000284.1:0-2119 GCA_031376405.1 Betaproteobacteria bacterium | reverse complement strand
TCACAGGTGAGGCCGCGCTCGAGCTGCTCGAAACCCAGGAAATTGATCTCGTTTTTCTCGATATCGTGCTTCCCGGTATTAGCGGATTCGATGTGCTTCGCCGCATTCGGCGCAATCCTCGCTTAAACACGCGGATTCGCGTGATCGTGATGAGCGGGAACGAAGCGGCAACCGAAGAGTATTACGTTCGCCGCATCGGTGCCGATGAATTTCTCTTAAAGCCATGTACCCGCGCGATGGTGTTCGCGAGCGTTGAGCGCGTGCTGGGTCTGCCACCGTTTGCAATGGAATCGCGAACAAAATCGAATGCCGTAGACGCACGACTTTTGGTTCAAGACACCGAGATCGCCGCTACAGCGAAAAATCGTTAACGTAGCGTACCCTTCTTTCGCGACGGAAGATTCGTCGCGAAGCTTGAGACCCAACCCCGATTTAACGCTACTCGTCCCGCGTGGTTACGCGCTTACCGCTGCTTTCGAACGCACTGCAAGCGCTTTCATAAATTGCTGTACCTCAAGCGGAGGCACGAGATCCACACGTTGATAGTTGCTGCCATCGCGCTCACGTGTAACTAACCCATCGTTAATGAGTTCACGCCGCATCGTAACGTGCGCTTGAAAGGTAGTCCACGGGCTTAACAGTGCGTTCACCTCGCGCTCGGTGTAGCTGCGGCGCTTTTCGAAACGCGACCACATAAACCATGTACAGAAGCGCTGAACGGGCCTCGCAACCGGCCAACGCGTCATGCGCGATGCCTCGTCAAACACGCGCAGGGCTTTTTTAATGAGCGGCGATAGCGCGGGCTCGGCTATGGCAACCAGTGCCGCGCTTGGCGCGGCATGTGCGCTTGCCCGCCAGGTTTGGTAGTTGCGCGCACCGGTCGAACGGGCGAGTAAGTTAAGCATCTCAAGGTGAGATGGTGGCGCGGATTTGGTTTCAGCGCGCGCAGCCAACGCCATAGAAAGTGATTTCGCCAACATTGAAATATCGGAGACGTGAAATGCAAGCAGGGTTTTAGGCATGATGAATGCTCCTTAAAAACACCGATGCCGCGAAAGGCGGATGTTGGGGGTCGCTAAGCTTCCAACGCGGTGAAGAAGGGAACAATCAATCGCGAAATAATGGAGACTACGCAGGTTTAGCAAAAAACGTTTTAGCGACGCCTTGGGGAGCTGCAGCCCGGTCAAAGTGTAGCAAGATTTTCCTTTTAGGGTAAATACCTGCGGCGCAAAAATAGCACTTTCTGGTACATATCTCCCAAAAAAATGGCACTATTTTGAAAGCCCAAACTTCTTACACTTTTAACCCAACTTGCTGCATGGCTTTGCGCATCAGTGGTGCTATCACCGGCCAAAACGGATGCTTGCAAAAATACATTGAGGCAAGCCACGCAATCATTGCCACACCAGCGCTCACCACCAATAACAAGGCGTTGGATGTGTATTCGAAATACCGCAGGCCCTCTACCGCTGCGAGCACCGCAAGATTGGTGAAAAGCGCAACCGCGAGCGAACGCAGCGCGATATTCGCATTCGCCCGCATTGATATCTCAAGTTTCGCTCGGAACGTAAGCGCGATGACTACAGACGCGAGAAACCCCGCAACGGCCAACCCAATCGCCCCGCCTTGCAATCCCCAAAACATCCCCACCGTGAAGCAGGCAATTTTGATGAGCGTGAGCCGGATTTGTAGAGTGGCTGCTTCCTTGACGCGCCCTTTGAGTTCATCGCCTTTGCCGCTCATGATGGAACACTCCTTGAAAATGAAGGTGAAACCAAAATCGTCTGAGTAGCAATGCAAATCGCGAGCCGATTGTGAGAATATTTCAATGTCGAATGTCGATGGAACGCCGAATGCCCAAATGACGACGGGCATTTGCACGGGGCCGCCTACTTTTGCCAGCACCGCTTTTTGCTAGCGGACCGGCCGGCAGCCGCTAAAATGGTGGCAGGACACGCCAGAGGAC
Organism: Betaproteobacteria bacterium; assembly: GCA_031376405.1. Classification (GTDB taxonomy): domain Bacteria; phylum Pseudomonadota; class Gammaproteobacteria; order Burkholderiales; family Casimicrobiaceae; genus JANMDS01. The sequence continues at coordinate 153 of JANMDS010000284.1, read as the reverse complement.
TTCCTTTGGTTTGGCCAATCGCCCAACAGGTGATGCATATCCTCCAGTTCAGCCACAATGATTCGCGAGACATTTGTCATGAGTACCGATCCCCACGACAGTTCAAATCAATCTGCACCTTCCGCGTCTGGCGACCCGCACACTCAGCCGGCC
>JANMDS010000330.1:0-2281 GCA_031376405.1 Betaproteobacteria bacterium | reverse complement strand
AAATAATCCAGTGTTGATCGGCGAGCCTGGCGTGGGCAAAACCGCTATTGTGGAAGGGCTCGCGCAGCGGATTGTGAACGGTGAGGTGCCAGAAGGCTTGAAGAGCAAACGCGTGCTCTCTCTTGATATGGCGGGCTTATTGGCGGGCGCGAAATATCGTGGCGAGTTTGAAGAGCGGCTCAAAGCAGTGCTGAAAGATGTGGCAAAAGATGAGGGGCAAATTATCCTTTTCATCGACGAACTGCACACGATGGTGGGTGCGGGCAAGGCCGAAGGCGCGATTGATGCGGGCAATATGCTAAAGCCTGCGCTCGCGCGCGGCGAGCTGCATTGCATCGGCGCGACCACGCTGGACGAATACCGCAAGTACATCGAAAAAGATGCTGCACTCGAGCGTCGATTCCAAAAAGTATTGGTTGGCGAGCCCAGCGTGGAAGCCACCATCGCGATTTTGCGTGGCTTGAAAGAGCGGTATGAGGTGCATCATGGCGTGGACATCACCGATGCTGCGATTATCGCCGCTGCGGAGCTTTCCAATCGCTATGTGACGGATCGGTTTTTACCGGACAAAGCCATTGATTTAATCGATGAAGCGGCATCGCGAATTAAGATGGAGATCGACTCGAAACCCGAGGTTATGGATAAGCTTGATCGCCGACTCATTCAGCTCAAAATCGAGCGCGAGGCGGTCAAAAAAGAAACTGATGAAGCATCTAAAAAGCGCTTGGATGCGCTCGAAGCGGAAATCGTAAAGCTTGAAAAAGAATACGCTGATTTTGATGAGATTTTGCGCGCCGAGAAATCTGCTGTGCAAGGCTCTACGCTTGTGAAAGAGCAAATCGAAAAATTGAAGCTAGATATGGACGAGGCCAAGCGGGTGGGTGATTATGCGCGCATGTCTGAAATCCAATATGGCAAATTGCCGACGTTGGAAAAGCAGTTGCTCCAATTGAATACCCCTCTCTCTATGGGAGAGGGTGCCCGAAGAGCGGGTGAGGGCGTGGATCAGAGCGGAACGGGTAGCGGTGTTTCGCGCGAAGGACGGCAAAAACTGCTTCGCACCCAAGTCGGTGCAGAAGAAATCGCCGAGGTCGTATCGAGGGCAACAGGCATCCCTGTTTCCAAAATGATGGGTGGCGAGCGGGATAAATTGCTGCACATTGAGGAGGCGCTGCACGCGCGCGTCGTCGGGCAAAACGAAGCCGTGCGCTTGGTGGCCGATGCGATTCGTCGCTCCCGCTCTGGTTTGGCCGATCCGAATAAACCCTACGGTTCGTTTCTCTTTTTAGGGCCCACCGGCGTGGGCAAAACGGAGCTAACCAAAACGCTCGCCGCGTTTTTGTTCGATACCGAAAGCGCTTTGATCCGCATCGACATGAGCGAATTTATGGAAAAGCACAGCGTAAGCCGCTTGATTGGCGCTCCGCCGGGCTATGTAGGCTACGAAGAGGGCGGGTATTTAACCGAGCGCGTGCGGCGCAAACCGTACAGCGTCATCTTGTTCGACGAGATTGAAAAAGCCCACCCGGATGTGTTCAACGTGTTACTGCAAATGCTCGACGATGGCCGCATGACTGACGGGCAGGGCCGCACGGTAGATTTTAAAAACACCGTCATCATCATGACATCGAACTTGGGCGCGCAGAAGATACAAGCCATGATCGATGAGCCGCAAGAACTGATGAAGATTTCGGTGATGGCTGAAGTGAAAAGCCATTTCCGCCCTGAATTTATCAATCGGATTGATGAAATTGTGGTGTTTCATCCGCTCGCGAAAACGCAGATTGAAGGCATTGCCCGCATTCAGCTTCGCGGTTTGGAGCAGCGTTTGGCAAAGTTGGATCATGCCTTGCAAATTACCGATGCCGCGCTCGCGCTCATCTCGGAAGCAGGCTTTGATCCGGTGTATGGCGCACGGCCACTGAAGCGGGCGATCCAGCAATCCATCGAAAACCCGCTCGCCAAAGATTTGCTCTCCGGCAAATTCCTTCCTGGCGAAACGGTAGTTGTCGATGCGCGTGGCGGTGAGATTGTATTTACCAAACCATCGTAGCCAGAAAAGCAGCATTACCTGCGGGAGACCTCTGCACAACTTGAGTTTTGTCGCCCCGGCGCAGGCCGGGATCAAATTTCGTTCGTAAGCGCAAAATCTAAGCACTTGTTTTTATGGGAGAAAACTGGATCCCGGCCTTCGCCGCGATGACGGGTATTGAGTTACTTAAGTGAGTTATTCAGTTGTGCAGTAATACCTGCGGCGTAAAAAGGCCGTTTTTCGGGAGAT
>JANMDS010000309.1:0-1959 GCA_031376405.1 Betaproteobacteria bacterium | reverse complement strand
AAGATCAAGATGCTTTGGACGCTACATGTCCGAAGTGCGGAGCAGAAATGTTATCGGGGGATCGCACCCTCGATTGCAAGTCAGCGTGTGGTTTTAAGCTTTGGAGAGAGGTATGTAAGCGCCGCCTAACTGACGATGAAGCGGTCGCGCTTATACGCGATGGCGCAACGGCCGAACTTAATGGATTTACCAGTGTGAAATCAGGTAAGCAATTTGCGGCACGTCTTAAGTTGAACAGAGACACATGGCGAGCCGATTTCGATTTCGGTCAGCAAGGTGGCGATGCGCCTGGTGGCACTCTCGGTGCAACATTATCTGCGCCCTGTCCGCGGTGCAACAGCTCCGTTCGAGATACCGGGAAAACGTACGCGTGCGAGAAGGGAGACTTCAAACTCTGGAAAGTGATCGCGCAGCGCGAGCTTTCCGAGAACGAAGCAAACACGCTCATTGGGACCGGCGCTCACCCAGTACTTGATGGATTCGTCAGTTCAAAAGGTAATAGCTTTTCTGCCGCTTTAGAGCTGTCAACAGACTTTAATAAAGTAAATTTTAATTTTGAAGGGTTACGATAGTGGATCACCGTCAAACGGAAATATTCATTTCCGACGCACGAGTCGCCCTCGCTGCGCTTGTAGCTACTGCCTTGTTTTACGTGGTGTGGGGCCTGCTTAGCAAAGGCTGGGGTCAATACAGCTTATTCGCAGTCGGAGCAATCGTCTTAGTTATTGGACTAGTTGGATTGAACCGCATTTTAGTGATGTCGATGTCGAAACCGCGACTTCCAGTAGATGATTAATTGTTAGCTCAAACATGGTAAGCGGCCAGCCGCTCCACCTTGACGTGCAGCGATTGACCGATCAACCGAAGCGATAGCCTGCAATCGGCAGCAGCTCATCAATGCGGCTGTTAGGCCAGCTCGGTAGTTTCTCGATCACATCTTTCAGCCACGCCTGCGGCTCGATGCCGTTTTGTTTCGCCGTGGCCAACAACGACTGAATCGCAGCGGCGCGTCTGCCCGCACGCTCGGAGCCGGCGAACAACCAGTTTTTCTTACCCAGGGCAATCGGGCGGATCGCGTTTTCGATCGGGTTGTTGTCAATCGGCAGGATGGCATCGTGCGTATAACGCGACAGCGCCGCCCAGCGGCGCAAGCTGTAATCCATAGCCTTAGCCAGCGCCGAGCCTTTGGCTACCTTCATGCGCGTGGCGGTTAACCACGTTTTCATGTCATCGAGTAAGGGCTGCGCTTGGGTTTGGCGCAACTTTGCACGTTCCATTGAGCTGAAGTTATTCTCAGCGGCGAACTTTTCAACTGCGTAGAGTGCTGCGATGCGATTTAACGCTTCCAGCGCAATAGGCGAATTGTTCGCCGCGTGCAGCTCGAAGAATTTGCGCCGTGCGTGCGCCATGCACCCGAGCTCAATGACGCCCTGATCTTCAAACAAAGCCTTGTAGCCCACGTAGTCATCGACCATGAGGTGTCCGCTCCAGTCGTGGAGGAAATTGCGCGCGTGCCCGCCGCGCGGCTGGTTTGGTAATCAAACACCACAATGGGTGCATTCTGCGCCGCAGGTATTTGCGCATTGCTTGCATTGCCCAGATTGCCCACGCAGCCCACATCGGCTATCTCGCCCACATCGAGCGGGGTCGTGCAATACGCCCACAAGTACGCGCGCTGGGTTTTACCCTTTCCCGGGGCAAGTTGTTGCACCGGCGTTTCATCGGCATGCAGTACCGCGCGTTGCAAGAGTAAATGCCGTAATCGCTCCACCAGCGGGGATAACGCCACGCCATATCGGCCCACCCACGCAGCGAGCGTCGAACGGGCCAAGCTGACCTCAGAGCGTGCAGCAATCTGTTCCAGGCGGTACAACGGCAGGTGATCTACGAATTTACTGGTCAGCGTCCAGGCGATTAAGCCAGGCGCTGCCATGCCGCCATCAATGACCGCCGCCGGTA
>JANMDS010000303.1:0-11548 GCA_031376405.1 Betaproteobacteria bacterium | reverse complement strand
CACCCGATCAAACAACACGCAACCGGAACCGATGGAGATATCCCGCCCCGGTAAGGATGGGCCAACACGCATTACAGAAACGTTGTCGGCAATACGTGAACCCTCACCTACCCGATCAACGCCAGGGAAATTGCGCACGATGAGCGGGAAGCCGAGCTTTTCTGGTTGTGTCATACGCCAACCTTGCGATCAAGCCAGCGCGCGATCCCAGCGTTTACAAACAGTGACACGACGGCGAACCCGATAACGACTAAACCGAGCTTGTGATCGATGAGCGTGCCGTAAACAATCGGCACGATGGATGCGCCCACATCAAAACCTGAATACACCACTCCATAAGCGCGGCCTAGCGCGTGCTTCGGCGCGGCTTTTTTAATGATGAGATCGCGCGACGGACTGACCACGCCCACACAAAAACCCACGGCCATAAGCACGGCGGCTAGGGCGAAATACGGTAACGGGGAAATGAAAAGTCCGCAGGCTATTGCGCCAGCGACGCAGGTAGCGATGCTCGCCGTGCGTCCGGGCGCGTGGCCTGATGCACCAATCCACCCGCCCGCGACCATGCCCAACGTTTGCGCGATGAGATACATCGAAAGTAAAACCGTGCCTTTTTCAATGGCGTGGCCGTGTACATCGCGAAACAATGCCGGGCCGAACGAGCTAATGCTGATGGAGTAGAAGGTGGTGACGCAGAAAAATGCGAACGCGAAAAAGATCGTGGGGTTTAAGAGCGGCGCAATGAGCTCGTGCGCGGTGAGCTTCGGTTGGTCTTTCGGCTTTTTGGCTACGGCTACGTGCTTTATGGTGGGCTCAAATGCCAGCCAAAGCGCGAGCACCGCACCGGCACCACCCGCAAGCGTAAGCGCGCCTTTCCAGCCCAACCATTGGGTCGCCGCCACGGCATAAAGCGGAGAAAGCACGTAGCCAATGTTGCCACCGATGCCGTGCAAGCTAAACGCCCAGGAAAGCCGTTTTTGCGAAACGTGTTGGTTGAGTAAGCTGAAATCTGCGGGGTGAAACACGCTATTTCCCGCACCAGCAAGAAATGCGGCCACGGCAAGCATGGGAAAACTCTGCGCCGCGCCCGCTGCCACATGCGCGAGCCCGCAGAGCATGAGCCCGCCTGTGAGTAGCTTGCGTCCACCGAAGGTATCCACTGCGAAGCCTGAGGCGATTTGGCCCACGCCGGAGGCGGCAAAAAACAAGGTGATGAGCACGCCCAACTGCGCGTAGCTTAAACCCAAATCGCGCGCAATGAAGGCAAAAAGCGAGGCGATGAGGATTTGGTAGAAGTGTGAAAAACCGTGCGCGACGGTGATGAGCGCAATCACCCGACCGTCCCGTGCAGGCGCGCCGGAGGCCTCAGGGGCTTCATGTGTTTGCGGGTGGGTGACGGCGCCGGAATTCATCGCCTCTATTGTTTCATGTCAGACGGGGGAATCCACGTCGATAAACCGATGTTTGAGAGAAAACCGCGCCGCTGCCCATTCGCCCACCGCCTGCACGCCGTAGCGCTCGGTGGCGTGGTGGCCAGCTGCGATGAACGCCACGCCGGTTTCGCGGGCGATGTGCACATGCTGCTCGCTGATCTCGCCAGTGATGTACGCATCCACCCCATGCGCTATCGCCGTTTCGAAAAAGTCTTGCCCGCCGCCCGTGCACAGCGCAATTTTTTGAATGGGTTTATCCAAATCGCCAATGAGCAGAGGCGCGCGGGAGAGCTTTTTTTGGACGATATTGCCAAAAAAGGCCAATTTTTGCGCCGCAGGTATTTGCCCCAAAAGCAGCAACGGTTCGTGTGGAGATACCCCCGAGACTTCAATATTAAGCAGTTTTGCCAGTTGGGCGTTGTTGCCGAGTGTGGCGTGGGCATCGAGTGGCAGGTGATAAGCCAAAAGCGCGATGTCATGGGTGATGAGTTGCTTTACACGGGCGTAGCGAAATCCGGTCAAGCGCCCATCGTCGCCCTTCCACATGAGGCCGTGGTGAACCAATAACGCATCTGCGCCCGCTGCGATCGCTCGCTCGATAAAAGCCTGGCTCGCGGTAACGCCAGTGATTAACGTTTGAATAGTGCGGGTTGATTGCACTTGCAAACCGTTGGGGCAGTAGTCGCGGAAGGTAGCCGCAGCTAATTCAATGTCTAACGTGTTCGCAAGCGTAGTCGCGTTCAAAACCTGCGGCGTAAAAAGGGCCATTTTTGAACTATATCGCCCGAAAAACAGCGGCGCTTCCGCGTTCTGCTACGCGCTCGGCGCGAAACTTGACGCCATTGCTTAACGTAATATTTTTGGTGGCCAAATCGTAGCCGTTTGCGACGTTGATCACGCCGAACATCGCGCCTGCGGGCGGTGCTTTGTCTAGATACTGAAGCGGATGCGGTGCGGCGTAGTACGTGAGTTTGCCTTTATCGTAGCGCTCTGTGTTCGCGTAATGCACATACATAGGATTGGTAAATTTTGGCGAAGGTGGCACATGTGAAGCGAGCGCATCAACCAGCCAGTAGTATTCGTGATCGTCCGCCGCGAGATGTTTTTCAGCCAAAGTTTTGCCGCCGTAGCGCTGCCATGTGTGGGCTACTTTTTGCACGAACTCCACCTCCCAACGCACGGTAGACCACACCCATCCGGCCAAAAAAATCGCCGCTACGACTGTAAAATGCACCGGTTGCTGATGCCAGCGCTGGTAAATGGAATAGGTGAACGTGGCGAGAAAGATGGCGGCAATTACGGTGAGATTGAAGTAGTAATTTTCCGTCGTGTCGCCCGCCTCAATGAAATTGACGTCCGCCATTTTCCAGGGGCGCAAACCGAACCAACCGTCCCACATCAGGCGCAGGCGCTGCGCTACGGAATCCGCACGCAACGAAAGTTCGCCTACGACAATAGGCGCATCGGTAGTAACGTTTAGCTGCACGCTTGCGATGGTGCCCTGCCAACGCGGGTCGCCAATCGCGCTCCACTCTTCGGCACCGTTATCCTTACGGAAAGTAAGCGCGTGGGTCGCTTGCGCGGTGCCCGCTATCCATTGCAAATTAGCAGTGGCCTTCTCGTCTTTACGTTGAACAAACCAGCGCACTAAAGGCTGCGATTGCGCGGCGGTTTCTGGCAACTTTGCCTCAATTACGATGCTGCGATTGACCGGCGCGATGTGCCGATATCCTCCTGGAAGCGGCGTAACGTCACCCCTTACAACGCTAAGCTGCGCTTCAGCGATCGACGTTGCACCGCCGAACCAATTCTGGGCAAGTTGCGGCACAAACAGCGCCTGCCAAAGCGTTGCAACAACGAGCGCGAGGGTGAACGCCGCAAATACAGTGAGTGCCAAGCGCAACTCTTGGCGCGAGAATCCTAAGTTCAACGGGCCACCTTGCGCAGCAACGCCTCCCAGCGCCGCGCATAGTCAACCGGATCAGCAAATTTCGGCCAACGCGACCGAATACGGGTGGAAACTTCCTCTCGCCACGCGGGTTCGGTCGCAAGTCGCTTCGCGTGCTCAATGTACTCTTCGGGCGATTGCGCAATCGTATCGGTCACCCCCAAATGTGTGAGCATGCTGGTTGACGTGCGCTCGCTATGGTGCTTACCCGTGAGCGTGACTACCGGCACGCCCATGTAGAGCGCCTCGAGTGTGCCGTTCACACCGCCATAGGGCATCGAGTCCAACACAAAATCAACGACACGGTAGCGCGCGAGCCGTTCAGCTTCGGTGGGGCCAGCAGGGATAAAGCGAAATTGTTCAGCAGAAATATTGGCCGCTCGCATAATGTTTTCGTAGGCCACATTCAGCTTCGAATCGAGCGGGGAGAATAGCAAAACTGCGTTCGGAATTTCATCTAGCACACGCTTCCAAAGCAGCACACAGCGCTCGGAGAGTTTCATGTAAGTGTAGAAAGCCCCCACTACGGTTTTGCCCTCAAGTCGGAGTTCCTCCTTCGTCAGACCCAGCGTTGGCAAAGGATATTTGGGTACTGGATAGCAACAGCCGTCCATCGGCAGCAGTTTTTCGATTAGGTATTCTTGGTTTTCGGGTAAATCGCAAATTGCATCGGTAAGCTTGTAATCCACCGCAGAAAGCCCAATAGGGCCAGCTGCGCCAACGTGCGTGATGATTACCGGAGCAGGTTTACGAGCGAGCACGCCAGGACGCGAGCCGGCGGTGGGGCCTGAGAGATCGATCAGGATGTCGATTTTGTCCGCCTTGATTCGTGCTGCAATCGATTCATCGCTGGCGTTATTGCATCTCATAAACCTATTTGCGGTTTTGGCTAAAGCACTTGTTACCGCATCTTCCCGTGTCGCAGTTGAATACAAGAACACTTGTTGCGCTGCTTCATCTCGATTCGATAGGAATGCAAGCGCCATCCGGCCCATAACGTGGTCTCTGAAGTCAGGCGATAAATAGCCTATTCGAAGCGCACGATTGGCTATGCGATCGTTAGCGGCGTCGAAGCTAATCTGTTGTACTTCGAAGTGCGGGATAAGTTTTTTCCAATCGTTATCGAACTGATTGTAAAAATCTCGGTGCGAGGCCGCCGTTTGCTCGAAATGCAACCTTACATGCGAAATTTCCTCTTGCGTTGCGAGGTCGCTTTCGCGATTTACTTGCATTGCGGCACGCAATGAGCGCTGAGCCTCAACGAATTGCCCCTGAAACTGCGCGACTTCAGTACGTAGTCGACGCCCTGTTGCCGTATGCAATTTCTCTAGTGGCAATGCTGCAACGAGCGCAACCCAGCGATCAAAAAGGTGTAATTCACGTAGCACCTCCGCTAGGGAGTAAACCCAGTCCCCAGCGTCAATTTGTTCTTTGGAAAGTTGCTCATAGCTGCGCAACGCATCTCTAAAGTTTCGGTGTTGTTGATGGACGCCTGCTGCGTTTACCAGGGCGGCAATCCGAGTTTCATCAAACGTTGCGGCGCGTTCATAAGCGGTAAGCGCTCGTGCGTAGTCTCCCAGTATGCGTGAGCGATTGCCAAGCATTAAATGGTGGCTACCACCTGAATTGGCGCATTGTGTTGCAGTTTCACTTGCCTTAACTGATGCTTTAATATCCCCGAACGACTCAAGAACCTCGGCGGCGACATCGTGAAAGTTCGCGTCATGGAAATGGTCTTTTGCCACTCGGGAAAGCACTTTGTCCGCTTCGTCGAATCGTTGTTCGGAGATATAAACCCGAACCAATTCGATCGACGGATCAAGCCACGCTGGTGTAAGGCGGGATGCACCGGAAAAATATTCGATCGCCTGCAGACTTTGCTTTGCGCCCGCTGCGAGCTTGCCTAAAACGAAGAGTGGACGCGAGTCAGCCGGGTTATCGCGAGCAATCTGCTGGTAAATCGCCCGTGCCCCATCCAAATTTCCGCCCTGGTGTAACTGAAGCGCGTTGTTCCAGAGTTCTTCAGTCACCATCTCGCTTGTTACCCAATTCGCTAGGTTTTTGTGTTTACGGTTCGATTGTAGCCCTCAGTGTTCATGGAGAGGAACCGTAAATTTGCGTTCGATAATTCAAGCGTATTACTTAATTACGGCTGCTTTCGAGTAGGAACTGCGCCGGTGTATGCTTCAAATCGCTTTTCGTTGATTTTGAGCGTTGGATCGTTCCGAATCGTACTGACCAACGCATCGCGATGCTGCGCGACGGCCTTGTTGGCGAGCTCATCCGCAATTTCCGCTTTTACTTCATCAAAAGTTGATGTACCGGCACTCTCACGGTAATTGAGCAAAATGATGTGAAAGCCAAACTGCGTTAAGGTAACTGGGGAAATCTCCCCCTTCTTTTGAAGGCTGAAGGCAGCGTCTTCAAAAGGTTTAACCATGGCGCCACGTGCGAATATACCGAGTACACCACCGGCTTCTTTGGTACCCGTGTCGTCGGAATGGATTCGTGCCAGCGCTGCAAAGTCGGCACCCTTTACGATCTGCTCACGCAGGCTATCTGCAAGTTTTTTTGCCTCGGCTTGGGTTCGATTTTTTGTTGCGATGAGAATGTGCGCGGCGTTAAGGCGTTCAGGTTTGTCGTACTTGGTTTTGTTAAGCGCATAGTGTTCCTGCGCGGCTGTCGTAAGGTCCCCTAAACCTTCTCGATATTTCAATAGCACCGACGACAGATATAGCAAGCCAATGTGGCGCTCAGCCGCAATTGCCGCAGCCAATTCAACTTCCGGCGTGATTTTTTTCTCTTGCTTTGCCCGAGCGGCTAACTCGCGGTATACCTGAAGGTTATCAATAACTTGTAATAGTATGCGCGGATTTTTTAGCGTGTCGACACGTTCATCAGGTGGGAGCTTCAGTACGTCCGCCTCAATTTCTTTTGACGTGATGGCTCCTGATTTCCAAGTCACTAGGAAATCATTTCCTGGCAAATTTTGACTATGCGCGATGCTAGTATTTATCAGCGTGGTCGCACACAAGAGTGCTGCGCATTTTGCTGTTGTTCGTAGGAATTGATTTTTTAAGATTTTCATGACTTGAGGTAAAGCAATTGAAATGAACAAGAAAAAACACCGCCCCAAAGGCGGTGTTTCTATAGAAGGCAATATCTAATTAAAGTTAAACACAAACGCTGTGTTTGCTTCCTGAGCAGAAACCGGTTTAATGTTTACATAGTACTGGCTACCAATCGTTGGTGCGCAGTATTGGAAGTAAATGGTCGGTGCGTTGTCGCGTTTACGTTCACAATATTGGTTGTCAGCCGTTGCGAAGTACGCAGGATCAAACGACCCGGGGCACTTTGAAATAGCCATTTGAAAACTGGACACACCACCATAGTTGCCCGGGCCTGCTGTCGCGCGGGTCGTACCCGTATTGCCGTTGTGCATGAAGGGCACAACCAAAATTTGATTAGACCCAATCGTGCCATCGGAGGTAGTAGTTGCAGGATTGTTGTAGTGCTCCTGGCCAGACGGGAATGTGCCACCATTGGGTGGTTTCGACAACGCGATGATCTCACGCGCGTTGGTCGGGGTAGCAGGGCAATTACCTGGTGGGGGTGGTGCCGTTGTTGGCGGAGGAGCTGGTGTGCCGGCGGGCGGCGGAGCTGGTGTTCCGGCGGGCGGTGGCGCTGGTGTTCCCGCTGGGGGTGCTGCTGTTGGCGTAGAGCCACTGCAGGTAACAGTGAGATTGCCATTGGCATCGGTAAAAATAGATGTGTATCCGCAGGACGATGAACCGCTTACTTGGTTCAACGTAACTGTAGCCGCCGTAGCCAGAGGAGCCATAAGCGGGGTAACCGCAGATACTAAGCCAACCGCTAACGGAAGATGCAAAACGAGCTTTTTCATACTTTTTCCTGGATAGTGCCAACAATTAGGACTTTAGCATAAGACCATCTATTTTCGAATAAATTCAAAAAAAAAGGTGAGCGATGCTCACCTTTTTTGATACATCAACCTGATATTAGTTGCAGGTTACGCTACGCTCATAACGGTGCGGGAAGTTAGCGCCGTAGTTTGAAAGTACGCCAGCAACATTACCGTTAACGTATTTTTGAGCAACAAAACCTTGCACAGGCAAGCCAGCTGCACGAAGCGTGCCGCATGCCGTGCCATTACGTGTTGCGCCAGGCAACGAAGTAATTACGCGGTTTACATTGTTGTTGAACGAGATTTTGAACCAACCTGAATTACCAACTGGAGGCTTGATATTGTTCTTCAACGACGAACCCAACACGTTGGAGTTGTCGAGAGTAACGATATTAACTTCCCATGGCAACGAAGTAGAACCCGAAGCTGGCAATGGCGAGAAGTCGATGTTCGTTACCGAAGTACGCTCTTCACGGTCATAGGCAGCGATGGAAATCCCCTCAGGCGCGCCATTTGCGCAGAAGCCTGAGTTGATGAATGGCGAGGAAGCAACTACACCACATGCGCCGGTGTAAGCCCACTTCGTTGGGAATGTAACAACTGCATCGGTGCCTGCACCGATTGATGCGTCAGTTACCCACTCGTTCATCAAAGAACTTGCTTGGCTCAATACGGAAACCGCATCGATACCGCTTGCATAGTTAGCAGTGAAAACGTTTGCGCCTTGGAAGAACGACGAAGATGGATCAGCTTGGCTTAAGTTCGGGAAAATCGAACCTGGAACCGTGAAGATCGGAGCGGAGAACACCGCATTGATCGCCTCAGCGCCGTAACCGTAGCCCGTACCCGCAGCAACATTGATGAGTGCGCCGCTACCGAACAAACCGCCGGTTGGGGCAACTAAACCCGTGTTGAAGGGGACATTAACGCTCGTGTTGCCGTTATAGATCGACTGGAGCCATGCACAATTACGTGTGCTTGACGTGCCAGGAACGCCATTTACGTGGGTCGTTGCAGCGATCATGTCGGCGTTGGTAACAACACCCATCTCGATCACTTCGATATGACCTTCGGTCGTGCGAGCTACCGAGTTGTCAATGATGACACCATCAGCATCGCGCTCATTAAAACGGAACGTACGGAAATCAACACCAGCCGAAGGAATTTGCGGCGTTGTGCAGGATACATCCGTGGTTTTAAGCGTTACACCACCGGCGGCGTTCTTAACCAATGCAGCAGTCCAAACGTCGAACGGCGACAGGAAGAGGTTAAAGTCCAGCACCTCACGGGTGTTTTTCCCGTCGAGGTAGCGAACCTTAACTGCCTTGGTAGAAGCAGTGGAGTTCACAATACTCATGTAAGTATCGTGGCCACCGTTTACCGAGTAGTAAGGGTATTGAAGTACTGAACCGGTGCCATCGGCACCAGGGATTGCCGCTTGAGCAGCGGTTGCAGCGAGACCGACTATCCCACTGACAGCCGCATAAAGGGCTTTTTGCTTGTTAAGCATTGTCTAACTCCTTTTCGATGAAAAGCAATTGCTATAGATTCTTGCGGTTGAAGACCACATTGAAAGGTTAGCACAAGTTGGGTTTCACTCTATTCTGAAACGCCCCTGCGCGCGCTAAAAACCAAAATTTGACGCAGGTTTACAACACTTTAGCGTGGAGACGGTACGTACCACCACTCGCCCGTTAACCCGAGCCAATCTTCACTTACCACGCTCTCGTGGTCGATGAGCCCACCGCGGATACCAGGCATTTTGACCCGCACTTTGGATTGAACAACGCAACGACTAGCTTCAGCACAATCTACGCGAATAACATCCGCCGATTGCCAAAAACCAACACGTATTCTGCTCTTGTACACATCCAGAGGCTGCGCAAGTCTGGAATTCGGGCTGAGGTAGGTATATGCCAAATCAATATCCCCCTTTACTAAATGTTCCCAACGCTTTTGGGCGCGTAGTCGTACGCTTTGCTCTGCTGGAGACTCGTTTGGTTTGGATTTCACCGCATTTTCAGTCGCTGGAAACTGGTTTAATGCGCCCGTCGTCGGTGGGATTAATTCTGCGTTTCGCGCAGCCACTCCCACGGGTACAACTGCCTTATTTGTCGCGTCCGTGCCGATATTTGGAGAGGTAGAGCAAGCGTTTAGTAAAGCCAATGCTCCAGTTGCAAAATAAAAATTTGTTGAGATTCCCATCGTCTTATGCACGTTCTTTCATTTTTGACAGCAGCCGGTTCTACTTGGAAAAGTGAAGCAATGTTGGTTAAACGCCGTCTCGAATGCTACTGAGATTTTGGAGCTTCTAAGGTAGGAGAAAGTCTCAGCCCTTGAGAATCTAGATGTGAAGGCGTTGCCTGCGGTTGATCCCGTGGTAACTTAGCGCTTATCGGAACAGCGTCCCCAAACGTGTCCCGAAGAGATCGCATTTTGTTTCGAATCTCATCCGATGCATCACGCGCCTGTTCAATTGTCCCAACCACCACCGGACGTACGAGAACAAGGAGCTCTTGCTTGTCAAGACTAAGTTCCTGCCTGCCGAAAAGTGCGCCTAACAGTGGTACGCGTGAGATACCGGGGAAACCTCTGGACGAATCAACAACTTTGTCGCGGATGAGTCCAGCCATGACAATCGTTTCCCCATCTTGTGCAAGTACAGTATTTTTGAGTGCCGTTTTACTAATATCCGGATTGGTATTGCCGGCGATATTTGATTGCGTTGGTTCACTTATTTCCTGCGTAATTTCTAGGTTAACTAACCCCCCGGCTGAAATCCGCGGTGTGATGCTCACACTTATGCCAGTCTGCAAATACTGGTACGTGCTCGAAGTAGAGTTGGTGGATGCAGTGGAGCCCGCTGTGGTCACCGTGCCGGTTTGCACACTCACGGAGCGTCCTACATTGAACGTAACGGGCGTGTTGTCGACAGCCATGAGCTTTGGACTGGCATTAATTCGTGTATTTTTTCGACCATCGTTCGCGGCCAGTCTCGCATCGAGCAATTGAAGAATGTTTCCGGCAATGGTCTTGTTGGTTAAATTGAGCGCTAACCCAGCCGAACCAAGCCCAGCGGTACTCCCGAAGTTATTGACGGTAAGAGGTTCCGTTTGACGTTTCGCCGCCCACTCAACACCAAGCGCAAACTCATCCGTTAAATCGACCTCTAGGATCGTAACCTCAACCATCACTTGTCTAGGCAACAAGTCGAGCTTCTTAATGGCCTGCTCAATTGCGCTGTATTCGGCCGGGGTCGCAGTGATAATGAGGGCATTGCGATCCTTATCCGCGGTAATGGTGGCGTTACGAGCGAGTGCCGTGCCTTGGCCTGTGCCTCCTGCGCCAGTTGGTACCGGAGCCTGTACACGAGCGGGAACGGGTACAGCAGCGGCTTGCCCGGCATTGGAAATCGCTTGCGTTGGGATTGCAATCGGGGTGGCGATATTCAATGGGTTTTGACCGGGGGCAGTTTGTGCGGCAGTTGTCGTAGTCGTCGACGAGGCGCGCCCTTGCATGGCCGCTTGCAGGATTGGCGCTAGTTTTTCTGCATTGGTGTATTGCAGGTTGTACACATAAAGCCGCGTACTGTCTGCGCTGCCACCGCGATCAAGCCTGCGAATCCAAGTTTCGGCTTGCTCCAAAATATGTGCTTGGGGGGAGATCACTAGCAGCGCATTTAAGCGCTCAATGAGTTGCACCCGTACGAGCCCGAACAAAGGGCCAAGTCCCCCTGCAGGCGCCCCCGCCGCCGGCGTACTAGCGCCTAAGCCACCAAAGACTTTATCGACCTCTTCAAGCACCTTTTTCGCATCAGAATGCTCAAGCGTGAACAGCCCCGCCGACATGCCGCTCATCCAATCCACGTCGAACATTTCGATCGTATCGAGGATGTACTGTTGTTCAGACGGTGTGCCGGCGAGAATGAGCATGTTTCGCAGCGGTTCGGGGCGCACGGATCCGCCTGCGCCGCCTTGTCCAGCTGGCTCTTTCACAATTGCATCAAGCAAACGCATCATCTCGTTCACGCCGATGAAGCGTAGCGGAACTAGCGTGATGCCGTAGCCAGCGTTTGCGGCACGGCTCAAAAGGTAGGGTCGCCCAACGCCACGAACACCTGCGGCAGCGGGCTGGACGCGCCACATCGCACCATCCTTGACGAGGATCGCATTCGCTTGTCGTAACATCGCTTCGAGAACGGGAATCAGATCAGCTCGCTGGATGCCTTTCGCCATTCGCATG
>JANMDS010000219.1:0-21620 GCA_031376405.1 Betaproteobacteria bacterium | reverse complement strand
TTACTGCGCTTATCACCACGCCTATCGGCATCGCAATTGGCCGCTGGCTGGCCTTTCGCGGCGCGCGGCAAGCATGGTGGGCCGATGCGTTACTGATGCTGCCGCTGCTAATCCCGCCAACCGTGGTTGGACTTTACTTTTTAAGTGTATTTGCTGGAACGGCGCTTGTTTTTAGTTTCCCAGGCCTAGTGTTAGCCTCGATATTTGTGAATATTCCCTTCGCCGCACTGCCCATTCGCCGGGCGTGGGAGCAAATTCCACTGGCTACGCGCGAAACGGCAGCGTGTTGTGGCTGGTCGCCTTGGAAAGTGTTTACCGATTGCGAGCTGCCACAGGCCTGGGGCGGCGTGATCGGCGCCTTCGCGCTGGTGGCCGCACACACAGTGGGCGAATTTGGTGTGGTCATGATGGTGGGCGGAAATTTGCCCGGCGAAACGCGTACGCTCGCAGTAGCGGTGTACGATCATGTGCAGGCGATGCAGATGAACTCGGCCCACGCACTTGCGCTGATTGCAGTGGCGTTCGGGCTTGTTATCGCCATCGCTAGTAACGTACTCACCCGCCCCAAGCGCAGTGCACGATGAGTTTGCAGGCAAAATTTTCGCTTACGAACCCCACTTCGTTGGAGATTGCGCTACGCTGTGCGCCAAGAAAGATGGTGGCATTGGTCGGTGCATCGGGGGCGGGGAAATCGACAACGCTTCGAGCTTTGGCGGGCTTGATTCCATCCCACGGTTCGGTCAATGTGAACGGCCAGGAATGGGCCGGGTTGCCAACCCACAAACGGGCGGTGGGCTTGGTTGCCCAACAACACAATTTGCTGCCGCATTTAACGGCTGAGCAAAACGTGGCTATGGGTATGCGTGTTGACAAAAAAAATGCAATACCTGCGGCGCAAAATTTGCTGTTTTCAGAAAATATCTCCCCAAAAGAGTGGCTTTCGCGGGTGAATCTGCCAGATCTTGGACATCGATTTCCGCACGAATTATCGGGTGGCCAGCAGCAGCGCGTGGCCCTCGCGCGCGCGCTTGCCCGCAAGCCAGAACTACTCTTGTTGGACGAGCCGTTTTCCTCTGTTGATGCGGCGACCCGGCAACGGTTGTACGAAGAGCTTTCTCGCCTGCGCGAAGACATTGCTTGTCCGACTATTCTCGTTACCCACGATGTAAAAGAAGCCGCGATGTTGGCCGATGAAATTGCCGTGCTCTCGCATGGCAAAGTGTTGGTGCAAGGCGACGCGCAAACATTGGTCTCCACGCCGCCAACGGGGCGGGTTGCGCAGGTGCTTGGCTGGAGAAATGTGATTCCGTGTGACCGTTTCCTAAGTGTGATGCCGCGGATCGGATTAACTGGGGCGGACGCACAAAATCATGTTGCGCTCATTGCCCATCGCACGGTTCGCATCCAGGAACCTTCTGGGGCGGGCAGCAATTTTATTGGTGCAGTGATTTCGAGCTTTGCACTCCCGCACCAGCGCTGGGTTCACGTCCGTGTGGGCAGCGTCCACGTCTGGGGCCTTTGGTCAGGGGCCAGCGCGCCCGTCGCGGGGCAGGTCTGCGACGTAGATATTCCACGGTCGGCCGTTCGGGTCGTTCCGGCCTAGGGCTGTCGCGTTCATCAGACAGTTTTTAGCGGAATTGACGCTGAAAACGTCGATTTCAACAATTTTTGTAAAAAATCCTAATGACATATTACAATACAACGTCATATAGTTCCTGATTTCCCTTTGTGCAAATAGAAATCCAAGATCGCGACGACTCAACGGTTGAGCGCGCCCTGTTGCAGTTGGAAGATCGCGCGGACGAGGCGGCGGAAATCGTCGTTCGTAAAGCCCGCGAACTGGCGCGCGTCGCACCGATGAGTTATGTCCAGTCGGTTCGTCTGGCTATCGTTATCGCCGAAGCCTACGAACGATCACGTCGACACGTTGAAGCAGTTGAGGTATTGCGTCCAAGAGTGCGCGAAGTGCACGGACAAGATGACCGTTACTGGCGCGCGCGTGCAAGTGCGATGTTGGCAAGAATTTATCTCATGTACTTTGCCGATTTCGACGCGAGCACGAAAGTATTTGCCTCTGCAGTGTCCGATTTTGAAGCGGCGGGAGAGCGCGAGTGGGTCGCGTCTACCCTTTTAATGCTTGGCATTGCCCATCGAGCCGGTGGTGCGCCCGGCCCAGCCACCGAGGCGCTGGAATCCGCACGCGCCGTGTGCGGCACACAAACGCCGCTCGCGCGAAAAGTCGATATTTTGAGTTCGCTGCAATCGGCCTACAACGACTTAGGCCGCTTCGATGATGCAGCACGTGTTGCCATGGAACTGCTTCCCATGGTGGATACGTCCGACGATGCCATCGACAAAACGTTGATCGCATTGGTGTGGGCGGAAAATGCGGTCACCCGCGCCGGATTTGACGATAAAAAAGGGGCTGAAAAATTCTTGGAACGCGCAACCGAGGCCGCTCGTGCAAGCGCCGATGTTCAGGCGAGCGTGAGCGTGGGGCTTGCGCGCGCGCGGATATTTGATCGCGCCGGAAAATCGAGCAAAGCCATCGAGCTCCTGACTGAACTCACCGTGAACTGTTCGGAAAACCGGCTGTTGCTTCCACAGTTTGATGTATTGCGCCAACAAGTGCGCACTGCCAAGGGCGCCCGCAATTACGGCGCCGCGCTGGCCGCTATGGAAGCGCTCATGCGTTTGGATAGCCGCTTACAGATCGAGCGCAGCCGACTCAAACTCGCTGAGCTAGAAGTACAACGAAATTTGGACTCCGCGCAAGCCTTTGCGCGGCGGATGCAAGGCGAAGTGGCTCGGCAAACCCAAGTATTGGAAGATACCATCGTTCAATTGCAGGTCGAGGCCCAGTCGCGGGCTGCGTCAGAAAAGCGCAGCGAATTTTTAGCGGGTCATGATGTGGTAACGGCGCTTGCAACCCGTCGCCGCCTCGCTACAAAAATTGAAGAGGAAAGTGCAAAACTCATTCCAGGAAAAGCCTTCGCTGTGATTCTCATCGCGGTCGAAACAACCTCCGGTTTTTTGAGCCGGGGTGGTATCACGCGAACGGATGAGCTGCTCGCGCAGGCGGCAAAAGTAATTACCCAAACCTTGCCGGACGCTTTCGTTGCCAGATTCGGCGATTTCAGTTTTGCATGCGTCGTAGGCCCGCTTACGGTGGAAGAAATCAACGAACACGTACTCGAGTCGGGCGAAATTGTTTGCCACGCGCTCGGTCAGCCCCTTGAAGTTGGAGGTAAACCCATGGCGTTGCGGGCATCGGCAGGTATTGCGTTGTGCACCCAGCGTGATGCTACCGTGGCAACCTTAATTGCTAACGCAGATGCCGCGCTTCTACATGCAAAAAATGAGTTTGAATCTCGCGCGTACATCTTCGACGAAACGCTCGAAAGGCAAGTTGTGCGCCGTAGGGATTTAGAAACCGACCTCAACAACGCCGATCAGGCGGCCGGCATTTACGTCGTTTTCCAACCGCTTGTAGATGCCCTCACCAGCGAAGTAAAAGGTTTTGAGTCTCTAGTTCGATGGAAGCATGCAGTGCACGGCGCAATTTCACCAGTTGAGTTCATCCCCCTCGCGGAAGCGGTAGGTGCAATTGAGCGCTTGGGGTTGCTCATCGCCGAGTTGGCGCTGAACGATTTTTCGAATACGCTTCGTGTTACGTATCCCGACAGCTACGTAACGGTTAATGTATCGATGCTGCAGCTGCGCGATACCCACTTCGCCTCCAATATGTTGGCGGTGAGCCGCAAAACTCGGGTCGAACCGACTCGCGTCGTTTTGGAGATTACCGAAAGCCAAATCGGCGAAGATAACCCCGCCATTCATGCAAATTTAAAGCGCTTGCGACTGCACGGATACCGCTTGGCCATCGATGACTTCGGAACTGGTTATTCCAGTTTGTGGCGGCTAGGACAAATTGACATGCAAACGATCAAAATCGCGCGTGAATTGGTGGTAGGCGCGCACTTGAACGAAGCCTCCGCGATGTTGCTCGTGCGAGCCGTGCAAATCTGTCACGATCTGGGCCGCACGGTTGTTGCGGAAGGAATTGAAGGTCAACAAGAACGCGAAAACGCAGTAAACGCGGGCTGCGACCAACTTCAAGGCTATATGTTTGCGCGCCCCATGATCGCAACTGAGCTGGTAAATCACCTCGCGTTGCAGCACGCAGAAGCGTAGGTTCAAATAAAAACGGACCTAAAAAGGTCCGTTCCCAAGCGCGCCCCTAATTGCGAGAAGCTTCCTGGCTGCCGCGGGGTGCCTGTTCGCGCCATTGGCGCGCCACTGGTCTCACCGTAATTATGCTCCCTTTAAGGCGACGGTACGTTGAACAACGGGTGTTTCTGGAACAGGGTAGCCCGCGGCGCCGAACGTCTTCGCGATGACTTTGTGCGTATCAAACCAGACTTGCCAATAATGGTTAGTGTGGCAATAAGGGCGTACACAGAGCTTGGGGCCTTCGGCGGTGAACTCTAAAATTTCTACATCTGGTGAGGGTGTTTTCACCACATTTGGGATCGCCGCGAGCGCGGTTTTGAGGCGTGTGATCGCATCTTGGGGGTCAACACCATTAGCTATTTTCGCAATCGCATCAACGCGACGGTAAGGCTGGTCAGAAAAATTTTTAATCGTATCGGAAAAAATTTTGTTGTTGCCTACTACGGTGGTGACATTGTCGCCTGTCAAAAACGTGGTTCCGAAGAGACCAATTTCCCGCACCGATCCCTCTACACCTGCGGCGCTCACGTAGTCGCCTACTTTGAAGGGCCGCAAAATTTGCATGAATACGCCCGCAGCAAAGTTCGTGAGCAATCCGCCCCAAGCCGTGCCGATGGCCAAGCCAGCGCCCGCGAGCAGCGCGGCGAACGATGTCGTTTGTACCCCCACGTAGCCCAAGATGCCCATGACCAAACCGATGGTGAGCAAAACAGCCAGGATGGAGGTGATGTAGTGCGCGAGCGTGGCGTCGATTTTGCCGCCACGCTGAATCGCACCGCCGACTAAGCCCATTACGAATTTAATAATCCATCGACCAATGATCCACATAGCAATGGCGGCGGCAAGTTTTGCCGCGACGTCCATCCCGTTGGTGGCTAGATAATTTGTTACGCTTTCGATATTCATAAAGGTCCTTAAATCGTTAGGTTGAATTACATCGAGCAGGCAGAAAGCAGAACGATTTTTAGCAGCGCAAAATCGTTCCTCCTAGGCCGCTAGTCGGGGACGAACGTTGGTCAGTTGAACGCGCCCGCCCATCTGGATTCGCTTCGTAATAGAATGCAAGCCGAACGATAAAAAGTGAGAAAACGAAATGAAATTAAAGATAAAAACAGCGCTGCGATGTGCACTACTCGTCGCAACGAGCGCGTGTATCGGCATTGCCAATGCCCAGTCAAGCCTCAATATCTATTGCAGCGTTCAAATTGAGTGGTGCACCCTAGCCGCAAATGAATTCGCGAAGGTATCGGGTACCAAAGTGAATATGACCCACAAGGGTTCCGGTGAGACCATCGCACAAATCAAAGCTGAATCGGCCAACCCGAAAGGTGACGTGTGGTTTGGCGGTACCGGTGATCCGCACCTGGCTGCAGCGGAAGAAAATCTAACGCTCGAATACAAATCGGCTGCGATGGCCGAGCTTCACGATTGGGCAAACTATCAAGCGCAGATTTCGGGATTTAAAACTGTTGGCATTTATGCTGGTGCGCTGGGTTTTTCGTTTAATACCGAGCAATTGGCGAAGAAGAAAATGGAAGCGCCGAAGTGTTGGGCTGATTTGATTAAGCCTGAATTCAAAGGCGAGGTGCAAATGGCCGCGCCGCCGAGCTCCGGCACCGCGTACACCGCGCTCGCTACGTTGGTGCAAGTGATGGGCGAAGACAAAGCGTTCGATTATCTTCGTGCTCTACATAAAAACATCAGCAATTACCCTAAATCCGGCACCGGCCCTGTGAAAGCCGCCGCGCGGGGCGAAACAACCGTGGGCATTAGTTTTGTGCATGATGTGCCCGGCGAGCGTATTGCCGGGTTCCCGGTTGGCATGGCCACACCCTGCGAAGGCACGGGTTACGAAATAGGCTCAATGTCGATCATTAAAGGCGCTCGCAATGTAGACGCGGCAAAGAAGTTCTATGATTGGGCGCTTACTCCGGACGCACAAAAGTTGGCTGCGCAGGCCAAGCAGTTTCAGCTTCCGTCTAACAAGGCATCTGCCCAGCCAAAAGAAACGCCGCGCTTTTCGGATATGAAACTGATTAGTTACGACACCAAGAAATTTGGCTCGACGGCGGAGCGCAAGCGCTTGCTTGAGAAGTGGGAAAAAGAAGTAAACAATCTTCCAAGGTAACATTACTGCACGTAAGCATCGCTCCGGGGTTAAAAATACATCAATACCTGCGGCGTAAAACAAGGTATTTTGGAGGATTATCGATGAGAAAATGGTCGTTTTTGGCTCTTGCTATCGCGGGAGTTATTTCGCAAGCCGCGCAGGCGCAGCAGCAGCTGAGCGTAATTTGTTCGATGCAAGCCGATTGGTGTAATTCCGCAAAAACGGAGTTTGAAAAAGCGAGCGGGATTAAGGTCAACATGAGCTTAAAAAGCTCGGGTGAGACCTACGCACAAATCAAAGCTGAGTCCGCTAACCCAAAAACCGATATTTGGTACGGCGGCACGGGTGATCCACACTTGCAAGCGGCTGAAGAAAACCTCACACAAGAATACCGCTCACCAAAAATGAACGACTTGCATTCGTGGGCGACCCATCAAGCGCAAATTGCGGGGTACAAAACGGTTGGCGTGTATGCGGGGGCGCTCGGTTACGGCTTTAATTCCGAGCTCCTGGCTAAAAAGAAATTTCCCGAGCCTAAATGTTGGGCGGATTTAACCAAGCCAGAATACAAAGGTGAGATTCAAATCGCCAACCCGAACGCCTCGGGCACCGCGTACACCGCGCTGGCAACGCTTGTGCAGGTGTTCGGTGAAGACAAAGCGTTTGAGTTGCTCAAAAGCATGCATAAAAACGTGAGCCAATACACCAAGTCTGGTGCAGCGCCTATCAAGGCTTCGGCCCGTGGTGAAACGTTCATTGGCGTTTCGTTTTTGCACGATGTGGTGGGCGAAAAGGTGGCGGGGTTCCCAGTTACCACGGTTTCGCCGTGCGAAGGCACCGGCTACGAAATTGGTTCAATGTCCATCATTAAAGGCGCTCGTAATTTAGAAGGCGCCAAAGCATTTTATGAATGGGCCTTAACGCCGGAAGCGCAAAAGCTCGCCGCACCGGCCAAGCAATTTCAGCTGCCGTCAAATAAAGCTGCGCCTCAACCACCGGAAGCACCGCGCTTTTCGGATGTAAAACTCATTAACTACGACACCAAAAAATACGGCTCCTCAGCCGAGCGAAAGCGTTTGCTCGATAAATGGGAAAAAGAAGTCAATTCCTTGCCCCGCTAATGCCTGCGTAATTACCGCTACACCCTTGATCATTATTTTGAGACGAAATTTATGAAGATAATCCTTAAAAACCTCGTTTTTTGCGCCGCAGGTCTATCTGCCTTTGCGTCGGTTTCGGCCCAGGCGCAACAGGTTGTTGCGCTGTGCTCCACGAACCAGTCCTGGTGTGAGCTCGCGGCTAGCGAATTTACGAAGGCAACCGGCATTAAAGTGCTGCAGGCTCGCAAGGCCACGGGCGAAGCCCTCGCGCAGCTCAAAGCCGAATCGGGCAACCCCAAAACGGATATTTGGTGGGGTGGCACGGGCGATCCCTTTTTACAAGCTGCCGAGGAGAAGTTGTTAGAAGCGTATATGCCAACGTATCTGAACGACTTGCACCCATGGTCTTCCAAGCAATACGAAACCAGCGGTAACCAAGTGGGCGGGTTTTACACCGCAGCCATCGGTTTCGGTTGGAACGCGGATCTGCTCAAGAAAGAAAACATTCCGGAGCCAAAGTGCTGGGCCGATCTAATCAAGCCGCAGTACAAAGGAAAGATCGAAACCTCTCATCCCGCATCGTCAGGAACCGCGTATACGATTTTGGCCGGTTTAGTCCAGCTCATGGGTGAAGATAAAGCGTTTGACTACATGAAAGCCTTGCACAAGAACATCACCTCCTACACAAAATCAGGCACGGCGCAGGCAAAAAACGTTGCCCGTGGTGAAGTGCCCGTTGGCATATCCTTTAACTTCGGATTCGATGAAGAGCGCTATGCAGGGTTCCCTGCCGTGCAAAGCGCAACGCCGTGTGAAGGTACAGGCTATGAAGTAGGCGGCATTGCGCTCATAAAGGGTGCTCGTAACATGGGGGAGGCCAAGAAATATTATGATTGGCTCATGAGCCCCGCGGGACAAGCCATCGGCGCGAAAGCCAACTCCTTGCAAATCCCCGCCAACAAAACGTTTAAAGCCGACACACGCATTCCCCAAATGGATGGCGTGAAGCTTGTGAACTATGACTTTAAAAAATATGGCTCCTCGGCCGAGCGAAAGAGGTTAATCGAGAAGTGGGAAAAAGAAGTCAATAGTTTGCCGCGCTAATTCGATTCACGATCAATCTTGAACGTCTATCGTCTCATCTCGCTTGGCCTGTGCGCGGCCGGTTTGCTCCTGCTTCCGTGGTACGCGCTTCAGGATAGTTTTTTTGCCTTTAAGTGGATCAAATCGTTTTCAGGTAAAGAGTTCGCGCCGGCACTGCTGCAAGTTTCGCAATTCGGGCGTGGCTGGCTGGCCCCGCTCTTCCTGCTTGGCATCGCCGCCGCGTTTCTACTCACAAAGCCTTGGAACGACATCAAACTATGGGCGCGCACGCTCGCCATTATTGGTATTGCAGGCGTCGGGTACTTGCTCGCGCAAGGTTTTGCCATCTCCGCGCAAGGCTATGCCTTTGAGGGCTTAAAAGCGTTCCTGCCTAGTATTACCGGTGGTCAGTTTGGGATGGGAGCCGGGGCGTTATTTCTGGCTTTTGGATTTGTGTTAATCGCTGCCGACGGCATCGCCTCAATGGGGTATTTTCGAGGCGATCGGTTCGTCGCTTCAAGTCTCATCATCGTCATGGCGGCGGTGGTGTTGTTCGTATTCTTCCCGGTGTTGCGTGTGCTCTGGGCCGGCATCTTGGATTCGTCCGGCGCGCTTAGTTTCAGCGCATTTTGGGACCGTTTCGCCACCCGCAAAATTTGGGCACTAACACCCGCCTGCCTCTGGGGCGGCTCGGGATGTGGCGTGGCATGGAATACGCTTTGGTTGGCGCTGCTCTGTGCCGCGGGGACCACCTTTCTCGGGCTCATGCTCGCGCTCATCGCCACTCGCACGCACACCCGAGGCAAGCGGATTTTGCGGCTGCTCACGGTGCTCCCCATCATCACGCCGCCTTTCGTAGTCGGCCTCGGGCTCATCATGCTGTTTGGTCGTGCCGGTATTGTGAATACGTTTTTGGAATGGGGCTTTGATATTCAGCCATCGCGTTGGATCTACGGCCTGCCCGGAGTGTTGCTCGCGCAGCTTTTTGCCTTCACACCGGTTGCGTTTTTGGTGCTCATAGGCGTGGTCGAGGGTGTAAGCCCCACGCTGGAAGAAGCGTCGCAATCGTTGCATGCTTCCCGCTGGCAAACGTTCAAAACCGTTACGTTGCCCCTCATGATGCCGGGGCTTGCCAATGCGTTTCTGGTGGGTTTCATCGAAAGCATCGCCGATTTCGGCAATCCTGTGGTGCTCGGTGGAAATTTCAGCGTGTTGTCTACCGATATCTACTTTGCTATCGTCGGCGCACAGCTCGATCAAGGTAAAGCGGCGGTGCTTTCCATGTTGCTGTTAGCGATGGCATTGTTCGCGTTTTGGCTTCAGCAGCGGGCTACGCGCAAGAAGAGCTTCGTTACCGTGACCGGCAAGGGCGATACGGGCCTCGCCACACCGCTGGATACGCGCGTTAAGCGCGTTGCGGTGGGCGTTGCGATACCGTGGCTTACCTTGACTGTTGTGATTTACGGCATGGCGCTCGTGGGCGGATTTACCAAAGTTTGGGGGCGCGACCACTCCTTTACGCTTGAACACTTCGTTAAAGCGTTCTCTATTGAGCACGGGCAATTTGGCTGGCAATGGACGGGTGCGGCGTGGAACTCTTTGTTCAACACACTCATGTTTTCGTTCGCCGCTGCGCCGATTACCGCAGTGATCGGTATTCTCTCAGCGTATTTAATTGCCCGTACCCGATTTAAAGGGCAGCGGGTATTCGAATTTTTGACGCTTCTGTCGTTTGCGATCCCAGGCACCGTGTTGGGCGTAGCGTACATCTTCGCATTCAATGTGCCGCCAATCGAAATCACTGGTACGGGGCTCATCATCGTGCTCTGCTTTGTGTTCCGCAATTTGCCCGTCGGCGTGCGCGGGGGCATTGCGGCGCTTTCCCAAATTGATAAATCACTCGATGAAGCCTCCACTACGCTTGGCGCAAATGGTGCGAAAACATTCCGCTACGTGCTGTTTCCGCTGCTCAAGCCCGCCATCGTGGGTGCACTGGTGTATGGGTTCGTTCGCTCCATGACCACCGTTTCTGCCATTATCTTCTTAGTTTCAGGCGAAACCGAAGTGGCCACCACCTACATTATCGGCCGTGTGGTGAACGGGGACTACGGCGTGTCGATTGCGTATTCTGCAGTGCTCATTGTGCTTATGGTAATCGTCATTTTGTTCATTCAGTGGGCGGTGGGAACAAGAAAACTAGGGCGACGCGGCCCAGCGGTAACGACTAGCGCAAGTACGTTGGCAGCAGGGGGAGGTTAAATCATGGCAGACACAATGAAAAAAGGTACGCTTGAATTTCGTAACGTAACCAAATCGTATGGCACTGGGGAGCCTGCGGTCAAAGACATTTCGTTTAGCATCAACGATGGTGAGCTGGTCACGTTACTCGGGCCCTCGGGGTGCGGAAAAACCACCACGCTGCGCATGATTGCGGGACTGGAAATGCCTACCGCAGGTACGATTTTTCTTGGCGGAAAGGATGTCACTTCGCTATCCGCTGCGCAGCGTAACGTGAGCTTGGTGTTTCAAAGCTACGCCCTATTCCCGCACATGACGGTAATGGAAAACACGAGCTACGGGCCGCGCATGCAGGGCTCCAGCACCAAGGAGGCTGAGGCCAAGGCCGCGGATGCGCTTAAAACCGTGGGGCTGACCGGCTACGAGGCGCGCTTGCCCTCGGAGCTCTCAGGCGGCCAGCAACAGCGCGTGGCAATCGCCCGCGCGCTGGTGTTGCAACCGGCTGTGTTGCTGTTTGATGAGCCGCTTTCCAATTTGGATGCACGGCTTCGCCGCCGCGTTAGGCAAGAGATTCGCGATCTGCAACAGCGTTTGGCGATCACTTGCGTTTACGTCACGCACGACCGCGAGGAGGCGCTCGCGGTGTCAGATCAAATTATTGTGATGGATAAAGGTGTGATTGCCGAATCGGGTGGGCCGAGCAAGTTATTCTTTAACCCTGATTCAGCGTTCGTTGCTGACTTTTTATCCGAAGCCAATTTGGTGGACGCCAAAGTGGACGGCACGCAAGTGCGTGTGGGCGATCTTAGTTTTTCCGTACCATCGAGGCAGATCGTATCCGGCGCAACGAAGCTGGTGTTACGTCCGGACGTTTTTACAGTCGGGGCAGTCGCCGGGCAACCCTCAATTACCGGCAACGTGACCAAGTCAGCGTTCGTTGGTCGGGGCGCTGAGTGCGAAGTAGATACCCCGCTTGGAGAGTTATTCGTGTTTTTGCCGCGCCACACAGCGCTGCCTGAAATTGGTACGCAGCTCACCTTGTCGTTTGATCCTCAATCGGTGACGGTGGTACGCTAAAAATAGTGCGATTTTGAGCAAAACCTGCGGCGCAAATTAAACTTTTTTTGGAACTTATATCCTGAAAAAAAAGCTAATTTAGCGCGGTGGCAAGCGCACGCCGATACCTTCCGACAAGGGCAGGTTGCTCGGGCGCAGCGAGCATGAAAAACTCAACTAATTTTTTGCGCGCGGCTTCATCGTTCCATTTTCGATCTTGTTGCACGATATCCAGAAGTAACTGAAATGCGGGTTCGAATTGATTTTTGGTGGCCAACAAGGTAGCCAATTGCATCCGAGCATCGAAATCATTGGCATCGGCATCTACGCGCGCTTGCAGCGCCGCAGCACCTGGCAGCGCCGAGGCCTCGCGGGCCGCCGCGATGCGCATCGCAATCCGCTCAAAGTCGGCATCCATGCGGTTGCGTGGGTTCACGGCGGTTAAGTATTTCTCTGCTTCGTCCAGCAAATTGTCGCGGAAGGCAATATCGGCCAATACAATTCGCGCCGCGTCCAAACTGGGATCTAGCGCGAGGGCCGTGCGCAAATCATCTCGCGCCGCAGTGGCATCGCCTGCGGCCAACATCACTTTCGCTTTGTTCACGCGTTCTTCATTTTCTGAAGGCACCAATTTATCGATGAACGCCCGTGCTTGACTTTCAGGCACGGCGCCTTGAAATGCGCTGACTGGCTGCCCAGCTTTCAATGCAATCACGGTGGGGATAGAGCGAATCTGAAAGCTCTGGGCGATTTCTTGCTGCTCATCGGAATTTACTTTGGCCAAGATGAACCGACCACCGTACTCTGCGGCAAGTTTCTCAAGCATTGGTGTAAGCGTCTTGCAAGGGCCGCACCACGGTGCCCAAAAGTCCACAATCACCGGCAGCTGCATCGAGCGCTCAATCACCTCTTTTTCAAAGTTTTCAAGCGTAACGTTGATTACATGCGTATTCGCATTGTCCATCATGAAGAGTTAAACCTTTGTGTTTTTAGTTTGTTGGGCGGGCCGCGTGTACGCGCATCACCAATTGCGCCAGAGATTTAGCTTCAAGCTTTTCCATCACCCGCGCGCGATGGGCCTCAACCGTCTTGATCGAAATGTCTAAATCGTAGGCGATGGTTTTATTGAGCTTGCCTTCTATTACTAAATCCATAATTTGGCGTTCGCGCGAGGTGAGCGAATCAATGAGCGCGCGTGTCGCTTCGATTTCATTGCTCTTGGCTGAGCTGGCTTCACTTTGCGAAAGCGCCGCCTCGACCCGCGCTACCAGCGTAGCATCGTCAAACGGCTTTTCGATAAAGTCGTACGCTCCGCGCTTGATCGCTTCTACAGCCATTGGCACATCGCCGTGGGCGGTTACAAAAATGATGGGTAGCTCTAAAGCCAAGGCTTGCAACTGCTCTTGCACTTGCAGGCCCGACAACTCTGGCATGCGCACGTCCAAAATTACGCACCGCCTCGGGCTCACCCGAGCATCCGATTGCTTCGGGATCGTCTTTGGCAGCGATTTGGCAAATTCTAAAAACGCCACACCACTGGAAAATGCGTTCACATCGAACTTATGCCCGCTCAGGAGCCACTCAATGGAGTCTCGAAATGCATCGTCATCGTCAACGACGAAGACCGTGCCGCGTACCGTGTTATTCATCGCTGGCTATTGGAAGGGAAAACTCGAACGAAGCGCCTCTTGGCGCGTTAGGTACATACCGCATTTGTCCCTCATGATACTCAATTATGGATCGGCAAATGGAAAGTCCCATTCCCATCCCGTCTGATTTCGTGGTCATGAACGGCGAGAACAAGTTATCGGCTACTTCATTTGCCAAGCCACTGCCCACATCGCTCACGCTGAAGTTTACAAACTGCGGCGAGCTTTGCACTGCACGCAGCGTAAGTCTCCGAGCCTCGACAGGCAACCCCGCCATCGCCTCGCGTGCGTTGCGAATCAAATTGAGCAATACCTGCTCAATCATAATCCGATCTGCAAACACGTCAGGCAAGCCAGTGCCAATTTCCTGCACGAAAGTCAGCGTCGGTTTAGTCGGGTCCGGCTCCGCAAATCGAATCACGTCGTCCAATAGGCTGCGCACGTTTAACGCTTCCCGCCTCGGGTCGCGCGAACGTACGAATTCGCGTACGCGATTGATAATGTTGCCCGCACGCTCCGCCTGGGCGCTGGCCTTTTCGATGGCGGGCGTAATTTCGCTCAGACTTTGGCTGCCAGCACGAAGCCGTTGCAGGCAACCGTTGAGGTAATTCGTGATCGCCGCGAGCGGTTGGTTGATCTCATGGGCGAGGGTCGATGCCATTTCTCCAGCGGTCATCAGGCGCGAAGTGAGCATCAGACGCTCTTGCTGGCTGCGCTTAACCCGCTCAGCTTCGACGCGATCCGTTACATCGCCGAGGGTATGCAATCGTGCTGCCCGGCCATCCACCCAGCGGACACGCCGCACCCGCGTAATGAACCAGCGGTTGGAGGGCACGTGGTGACATTCATGCTTGAACACGGTAAAAAAATCCGCTTGATCTTCGTTGAAAATCGAAATGAACGTTGGATTAAATTGAGTTTCGAACGCCCGCACGTCGCCACCCGCGAAGGTAGGGAACATCTCGCGGAAGTGCTCGTTCGCGTAGAGCAGTTCATCGGTTATGGCATCGGATACGTACACCGCGACATTGAGCGAATCGAGCACGGTTTCAAACCGCTCATTGACCGCTTTCATGCTGTTTTCACTCACTAGCCGACGTGCACCCTCGCGCCTAAGCGAATACATGCTCCAAGCGATCAGGCCTGTGAGCGCCAAAATGGTGGTTGCAACGGTGATGCCCACCAGCGTAGAGCCACGCTGTCGGGCCGTTACGTTGAGGTGCAAATCCCGCCACGGCAGCCCCAGTTTTTGGCTCTCCGTTAAGTAGCCTCGGGTATTTTCAGTCGGCGCACCAGCTCGGCTCACTACATTGCCGAATGTATCGGTGATTGTCAGGTCATATTTTGTGAGAAACCATTCCGGTAACAGGATTTTGGTAAATGTGCTGAGCGAGAGCAAGGTGTTGAAAGTGCCTAAATAAGTGCTGCCGGAAAGGATTGGCACAGCATATTCAATGTAAGCGCTACCGTCGGAGGTTCGGTAGGCGGAGGAGTACGTTGGGCGGTTTGTGGTTCCGGCCAATCGCATTACCCGCTCTTGCTCTGCGAGAGGCGGCCGAGCGCGGGCTAAGTCGGCTTGGGCGCGGGCGCTGGGCGCGCTCCAAAGAAGATTAAGGTTTGGTTCCGTCCAGGTTACCGCTATCCAATGCGGGCTATCGAGCGCGCGCACCGACACCCTCGTTTCAAATTGTTCGCGCGAAAGCGCACTTTCGCCTTTCTCCCGCGCCAATTGCTCAATGAAGGATTGATCCGCCTCAAGCCGATCACTCAAAAACTTTTCTGCAACGGCAATATCTCGAACCAGATCGTTACGCTGCAGCTCTACTTCATGCCGAAAGAGCAGCCACATAAGCGTACCAATACCAACGATGAAGGCGGCAAGCAAGCTTTCGTGAATACTAAATTTTGAGTTCATTTCAGTACCACATTGTAGGGCTTACTCCTATAAAGTCAGGTTAAAACCCGCGGCGCAAAACCAGCCATTTCGGAGCCAAATCAAACGGGAAAACCCGCAAGGAAGAGCCGCTGCGCGCACACTACACTTCGGCTCGTATAGGAATCAAATGGCGTAACCAGCGTAAATACCCAAGGAGACAGTAATGGAAGAAGTTGCAAAGAAAGAACCGAGCCGTCGCGGTTTTCTCAAATCCGCCACGATCGTGGGTGGCGCAGTGGTTGGTGCCGCACCGATGATGGCGGTTGCCCAGTCGCCAGTGAGTTTGCGCTGGCAATCGACGTGGCCCGCTAAAGATATTTTCCACGAATACGCGATGGACTACGCGAAAAAAGTAAACGACATGTCTGGTGGTCGTTTAAAAATTGAAGTACTCCCTTCCGGTGCGGTGGTGAAGGCGTTTGATTTGATCGATGCGGTAAGTAAAGGTACGCTCGATGGCGGCCACGGCGTAACGGCTTACTGGTACGGCAAAAATTCTGCGATGGCGCTGTGGGGTTCCGGCCCTTCGTTTGGTATGGATCCAAACATGTTGTTGTCGTGGCACGAGTTTGGTGGCGGCAAAGCGTTGCTCGCAGAAATTTACAAAGGCTTGAATTTAGACGTGGTGTCTTTCCTGTATGGTCCGATGCCCACGCAGCCACTGGGTTGGTTCAAAAAGCCCGTTACCAAAGTAGATGATTTCAAAGGCTTAAAGTACCGCACGGTAGGACTATCGATCGATATTTTTACCGCAATGGGGGCAGCGGTGAATGCACTTCCTGGGGGCGAAATCGTAGCTGCGATGGACCGTGGTTTGCTCGATGCAGCTGAATTTAACAACGCGAGCTCCGACAAACTTTTGGGCTTCCCAGATGTGTCGAAAGTATGCATGTTGCAGTCGTTCCATCAGTGCTCCGAACAGTTCGAAATCTTGTTTAACAAGGCCAAGTACGACTCGCTTAGCACGGAGCTCAAAGCGATTATCGGAAACGCGGTGCAAGCTGCCAGCGCGGAAATGAGTTGGAAAGCAATAGACCGCTATTCGACCGACTACGAAGCGCTGCAAAAATCCGGTATCAAGTTCTACAAAACGCCCGATGCGATTTTGCAAGCCCAGTTGAAAGCATGGGACGACATCACTTCCAAAAAAGCATCGGAAAACCCGATGTTCAAGAAAGTGTTGGAATCGATGCAATCCTACGCTGCCCGCGCCTGCAAATGGCAAAACGATACGCTTGTAGATCACAAAATGGCCTATCGCCATGCCTTCGCTAAGAAGGCCTAAAAAGCGCTTTTTTTTGTGAGATAAATCACCCTGCGGTGCTTTTTTGCGCCGCAGGTATTGCTGTAAATCGTCAAATAAATGGGCAAACGCCCGCAATCCGTAGGGAACCATGATGCAGAAAATTTTGCTCGCGATTGACCGGTGGTCGACGCGGATCGGGCAGTGGTGTGCCTGGTCTATCGTCGCGCTAACAGCCTTAATTTGCTGGGAAGTTTTTTCGCGCTACGCGTTTAACAATCCTCATCCATGGGTGATGGATGTATCAAACATGCTCTACGGCTTTTTGTTTATGATGGCAGGCGCTTATACCCTGGCTAAAAACGGCCATGTGCGCGGCGATGTGCTGTACAGTTTTTTCCAGCCGCGCACGCAAGCAGGATTCGATTTGGCGCTCTACATTCTGTTTTTTATTCCAGGCGTTGTTGCCTTATGCTACGCCGGCTGGGATTTTTTTAGTGTTTCCTACGCCCAACAAGAGCGCTCGTCTATCTCCGCTGATGGCCCCCCCATTTATCCGTTCAAGCTCGTCATTCCGCTAGCGGGAATCATGTTGCTACTTCAAGGCCTGGTTGAAATCGTGCGCTGTATTCAGTGTTTGCGCGACGGCGAGTGGCCCTCGCGCGAGGAGGATGTTGAGGAGGTTGATGTGGACAAACTGAAGGAAATGGTTAGCGGCGAAGCGAAGGCAGGCCAACTATGAAACTGCGCCGCGAACTTTGGTTTGGCCTCATCATTATGGCCATGCTCGTGTTGCCCACGATCATCTTTATGCCGTGGTCAGCGATGACGACGGGCCATTACGGCCTACTCATGCTCGCATTGGTCGTGGTTGCGATCATGCTCGGCTTCCCTACCGCCTTTACGTTAATGGGCATGGGCATGATCTTCGCCTTCGTTGCGTATTACGGCGTGAAAGGGGAGTTCAAAGTTGCCGTCTCGCATACGCTGGACTTGATGGTGCAACGTACCTTCGGCGTGATGACAAACGATGTGCTGATTTCGATTCCGCTATTCGTATTCATGGGTTACTTGGTAGAGCGTGCAAACTTAATTGAGAAATTATTTAAATCACTCCACCTTGCCCTAGCGCGCGTCCCCGGTGCGCTTGCTGTGGCCACGCTTATCACCTGCGCGGTGTTTGCGACGGCTACAGGTATCGTTGGTGCCGTGGTAACGCTCATGGGCCTTTTGGCCTTGCCCGCTATGTTGCGCGCGGGATACAGCATGAAACTCGCTGCCGGCGCGATTACCGCAGGGGGCTGCTTGGGTATTTTGATTCCGCCCTCGGTCATGTTGATCGTGTACGGCGCAACGGCCGGTGTATCAGTGGTTAAGCTGTATGCGGGCGCATTTTTCCCCGGCATCATGTTGGCTCTGCTTTATGTGGCCTACGTCATTATTGTGGCGAAGCTGAAACCGGAGTTGGCGCCGCCGCTTTCTGCAGAGGACCGGATCGTTAAGCTAACGCCGGTTGCCGCAAAAGTAGCCCATGCTACGGGCGCAACCAATTCCGTTAGCGGTCTGATGTCGGCCCTTAAAGGCGCTTCGAACGTAGGCGTGGCAACAGGAGACATTTTGAAAGCGTTGGGTATTGCGCTCTTGCCACTCCTTGTTGGGTTTGCATTTTTGTTTGGTATGCACCGTTACGCCACCGCGCCCGATGAAGTGATTGATTCGGGTGGTTTGCAAGAAATGGGCGCTGCATCAAACGTTATTAGCGCACCTTCTTCCACGGGCGGTCTGGCCGAGCCACTAAAGGAATTAGGCGGCCTACAAGAGCCGCCAAAAGAGTTAGGCGGGCTCCAAGAGCCACCGAAAGAATTGAGCGCACCGCCCTCGGCATCTTCTGCAGAGTATCCGTCAACGGCGGCACCGGTTGAGGATTCTGCCGCTAAAACTGCAACCAAAACTCCGCCTGCCGCTGCGCGTCTCGCAACGCCGTCGTGGTTTTGGTGGTTGGCGGGTGTTGTAGGCGCGGGCTTGGCCGTGCTCTACCGTTTGTTGTCGTGGGGGCGTCTGGAAATTTTCAAAATGCTCCTAGGCTCATTCTTCCCCTTAGCTGTTTTAATTATTGCGGTACTTGGTACGATCGTATTTGGATTAGCAACGCCAACGGAGGCGGCGGCGGTAGGCTCGCTTGGTGGGTTGTTACTAGCGTTCGCCTATAAACAGCTCAATATGCGGGTAGTACGTGAGTCGGTCTACCTTACTGCGAAAACTTCCGCGATGGTATGTTGGCTGTTCGTGGGTTCCTCCATTTTTTCGGCCGCTTTTGCGTTGCTCGGGGGGCAGGATTTGATTGAGAAATGGGTCTTGTCGTTGGGCTTAACATCCACCCAATTTTTGATCCTCTCACAGTTCATCATTTTCGTCTTGGGCTGGCCGCTGGAGTGGACAGAGATCATTGTGATCTTCATGCCAATCTTCATCCCGTTGCTTGCTAAGTTCAATATCGATCCGCTCTTCTTCGGCCTGCTCGTGGCGCTGAATTTGCAAACTGCTTTTCTCTCACCGCCCGTGGCAATGGCCGCGTTTTATCTAAAAGGTGTCGCGCCGCCACATGTAACGCTCAACCAAATCTTCGCCGGTATGGTTCCGTTTATGATTATCCAGATCATCGCGCTCATCTTGCTCTACATTTTTCCCGCAATTGGACTGTGGCTTCCTTCGGTACTTTATAAATAGTCAAAAAACGTAGAGCGCGATACCGCAAAAAGGGCATTTTTTCAGGAGATAACCCTGAAAATGTGCCCTTTTTACGCCGCAGGTATTGAGTTAGTTTGGCTTCAAATGCTTCGCTAAAAACACTTCCATTGCGCTGTAGAAATCAAAGCGGTTTTCTTCGTTACTAAAACCGTGACCTTCATTTTCTTTCACCATGTAGTCAACCGTCACGCCACGTTTGCGTAGCGCGTCAACCATTTGATCGCTCTCAGCTTTATTCACGCGTGGGTCCTTTGCGCCTTGGGCTACGAAGAGTGGCGTTTTAATTTTTTGAGCGTTGAGAGCGGGCGAGCGTTCCTCAAACATCGCTTTATCCTTTTCCGGATGGCCCACTTGCACGTAGGTCATCTCTTGGAACGGAAGCCAATACGGTGGGACTGTTTTTAGAAACGTAAAAAGATTGGATACACCTACGTAACTAATCGCCGCCGCGTAGAGATCCGGCGTTTTGGTAATGCCTGAAAGCGTGGCGTAACCACCATAGCTGCCGCCGTAAATGGCGACGCGTTTTGGGTCCGCAATGCCTTGGGCGATTAAATAGTTCACGCCATCGGTGAGATCATCTTGCATTGTGCCGCCCCACTCTTTAAAGCTTGCCTCCCAAAACTTCCGGCCGTAGCCCGTAGAGCCGCGAAAGTTCGGCTGCAACACCGCGTAGCCTCGGTTCGCTAGGAATTGCACTTCTGGGTTAAAGCTCCAGCTATCGCGCGCCCACGGCCCACCGTGCGGGTTGATAATCACCGGAAGGTTTTTCGTGCTCCGCCCCTTGGGTAAAGTGAGATAAGCAGGGATTTTTAAGCCATCGCGCGCGGTGTAGTAAATGGGTTTCATCTCCGACATATCGGCCGCTTTGATGGACGCATTGATTTCGGCTAACTTGGTGAGCGCGTCCGTTTTGGCATCGTATAAGTAGCGCACGCCAGGGGAGCGATCATTGTTGTAGGCCACAATCATTTTCGTCTCATCGCGACTTTGGCTTTGAATGGTCACTTCATCGCCGGGGAATTTCGCTTTGAGTTTTGCGTAGCGCTCGCGGGTTGCAGCGTCGAAAAAATGCTCTTGCGTGCGATCCGTTTGAAACTGTGCGAAGGTAAGCTTTTTGTTAAGCTGCGACCAGTTTGCGCTCCACACATCCACTTCCGCGTGGGTGAACAGTACGGCTTCTTCTTTGGCTGTGTTCGGGTCCATCAACACCAGTGCCGCTTTATCCCGACCTCGGTTTGAGGTGGCGTAAATTTTCTCGTTTTTCGCGTCAAAAAATTGCGGACGAATCTCTTCGCGAAAATCGGTTCGTAACACTTCTTTGAAAGATTCGTTGTCGTTAGCGCGACTAAAGTACACCGAATTTACGCCATCCGCTGCGATGCCCATGCGCACTTGGCCCAAATGATCGGTCACCCAGCCCGTGAAATTGCCAGGGTTTTGTGCCACCAAGGTTTCTTTGCCGGTAGCAAGATTTATTTTGTACACATCAAAAACTTCTTTATTGCGCAAGTTGTGTTCAACCAAAATATGTTCAGCGTCGTCCGGCAAATCATCGGTTACGCTGGCGCGCACGCCGGGGTAGGGTGTTAAGTCGCGCACGACACCGGAGCGAATATCAGCCATCACGACATGAAAATTTTCATCGCCACCAAAGTCTTTTTGGTAAAGAATATGGTGCGCGCCTTTGAAGAAATAATTGCTGATGTCTCGTGCGGTTTCGTCGGTCAATCGACGCACGTTTTTCTCCGACCCTGCGTCGGCGATGGGCTGTATGTGGACATTTAGTCGCCCGTTGTGCGGCTTCATAAACCCGAGCGTTTGGCCATCCGCGCTGAGCCGGAAATAGGCTTGCTCGGCGTTTTTAAAAAAATCTTTTAGCGGATATTGAGGCGGCAGCGTAGTGCTCACAACCGGTGCGTAGCCTGCGCAACTGGCTAGCGCGAGCGCGCCGAGCCCGCTCAAAATCGTAGTTCGAATAGATGGAGAGTTCAACATAAGTCATTCCTAAAAGCGAGTAACTGCCAATGTATTCCTACGGCCAAGCTGCGTCTAGGCGGTTGCGACGAATGGCGGGTTTGGTGGCGTAGAGCACGCGCCCAGTCGCCTCGGCAAAAGACTCAAGTGTCGCGAGTCACTACATTGTCGGCGTAATGTTTCCTACCTATTCAGAGAATAGAGGGGCGGGCGATACGCCAGATGCGTCCCTCCCCCAGCGGTGGAG